>JAIYAG010000566.1 GCA_027489195.1 Burkholderiales bacterium
CGCGCAGGAGAGCGCCGCCCCGGGCGGCTCCTATCCGATCACCGTCCCCGTGCAGGATCCGCGCTTCGCGGACGCCTTCTCCGAGCGCGTCACCTGGCTCGTCCGCGAGGGCCTGCAGGGCGCCGAGCTGACCCTCAACCCGCAGGAGCTCGGCCCGATCCGGATCGAGCTCGCGCTCGACGGCGATGCCGCCTCGATCGGCGTGATCGCCGCCAATCCCGAGACGCGCGGCGCCATCGAACAGGCCCTCCCGCGTCTGCGCGAGATGCTGTCCGCCCAGGGCCTGCAGCTCGGCGGCACGATGATCGACGCCGGCTCCGGACGCGCCTCGCAGGGCGACGGCGGTCGCGACGGCGGCCGCGGCCGGGGCGCACGCGCCGAGGCGCGCGACGGGATCGCCTCCCTGCTGGGCGGCAGCAGCCTGGATCCCGGCACGGCCGCCCCGGCACGAGCCGCCCGGGCCGGCCGGATCGACGTCTTCGCCTGACGCGCGGCCGCCCGCCGCGCAAGCGGCGAACAGGCGCATGCACGCCGGCCTTATCGGTGCTTCGGGGGGCTCAAGTATTGCGATGATCGGTTCGTGAACTCGAACGAGCCCATCCAGCCCCTCCCGGAGATCGCATGAGCGACGCCGCCGACAAGACCGATGCACCGCCGAAGAAGAGCAAGAAGGGCCTGATCATCGGGCTCGTTGCCGTGCTGCTGCTGGGCGGCGGCGGCGGCGGCGCCGCCTGGTGGTTCCTCGGCCGCGGGGAGCATGACGAGGCGGCAGCGGCCGCCAAGGCCGAAGAGAAGCGCAAGGCATTGCGCGTCTTCGTCACCCTCGAGAACTTCGTCGTCAACCTCGCCGACCGCGACTCCGAGCGCTATGCGCAGATCGGCGTCGTGCTCGAGGTCGACGGCAAGGAGACCGAAGCCAAGATCACCGCGAAGATGCCGGCGGTCCGCAACGAGCTCCTGCTGCTGATCTCCTCCAAGCTCGCCAACCAGCTGACCACCCGCGAAGGCAAGGAGCAGCTCGCCACCGAGATCGCCGTCGCCGCGGCCCGCCCGCTGGGCTGGCTGCCGCCGTCGGCGGACGAGCATGCCGAACAGGAGGATCCGCCGCCCAAGGTCAAGGTCAAGGACGGCGACAAGGGCAAGTCCGCCAAGAGCAAGGAGAAGGAGAAGGAAGCCCACAAGAAGGCCGAGCCGCCGCCGAACCCGGTCGCCCAGGTCCACTTCGCCTCCTTCATCGTCCAGTAACCGACATGGCCGAGCAGTTCCTCTCCCAGGACGAGGTCGATGCGCTGCTGGAGGGCGTCGACGAGACGCCCGAGGCCGCGGCGGACGGTGCCCGCGGCCCGATTCCCTACGACCTCGCCAAGCAGGAGCGCATCGTCCGCGGGCGCATGCCCACGCTCGAGATCATCAACGAGCGCTTCGCCCGGAACCTGCGGATCGGCCTGTTCAACTTCATGCGCCGCAACCCCGAGATCTCGGTCGGTCCGATCAAGGTCCAGAAGTACAGCGCGTTCCTGCGCGGCATCGCGGTGCCGGCCAACATCAACATCGTCGCGGTCAAGCCGCTGCGCGGCAACGGGCTGGTGATCTGCGACCCGAAGCTGGTCTTCACCGTCATCGACAACCTGTTCGGCGGCAACGGCCGCATGCAGTACCGCATCGAGGGCCGCGACTTCTCGGCGACCGAGCAGCGGATCATCCAGCGCATGCTCGACGTCACGCTCGAGGAATACCGCAAGGCCTGGACCGGCATCTACCCGCTCAGCCTCGAGTACATGCGCTCCGAGATGAACCCGCAGTTCGCGACCATCGCGACGCCCGGCGAGATCGTGGTCACCACGACCTTCTCGCTGGAGATCGGGGAGCTCGGCGGCGAGCTGCACATCTGCATCCCGTATTCCACCCTCGAACCGATCCGCGACACGCTGTACTCGTCGCTGCAGGGCGACTCGATCGAGACCGACAAGCGCTGGGTCAACCTGCTGACCCAGCAGATCAAGGTCGCAGAGATCGAGATCGCCGCGGAGCTCGCGCATGCGCAGGCCACCGTCGGCGAGCTGATGGCGCTCAAGCCGGGCGACTTCATCGAGCTCGACCTGAAGGAGAGCCTCGTCGTGAAGTCCGACGGCGTGCCGATGTTCGAGTGCGGCTACGGCACCTCGAACGGCCGCTATTCGATCCGCATCCAGGATTTCCTGAGCGTGCCCCAGGCGCAGTCCTGATGCGCACCGAACCGACCTCACGGAGCACACGATGAGCACCGATTCCCCCGCCGACGAAGGCCAGGACGCACTGGCCGACGAGTGGGCGGCGGCCCTGGCCGAGGCCGCCCCCGAGCCGGCCGCCGCCGCCGGCGCCGCCGAAGCCCCCCTCGGCGGCCTCGAGCGCGTCGAGCGCGCCGACCACCTGTTCCCGCAGATGGGCGCGACCGGCGCCGGCGGAGCGGGCCGCCAGGACATCGACATGATCCTGGACATCCCCGTCCAGCTGACCGTCGAGCTCGGCCGGACCCGGATCCCGATCAAGCACATCCTGCAGCTCGCTCAGGGCTCGGTGATCGAGCTCGACGCCCTCGCCGGCGAACCGATGGACGTGCTGGTCAACGGCTGCCTGATCGCCCAGGGCGAGGTGGTGGTGGTGAACGACAAGTTCGGCATCCGCCTCACCGACATCGTCACGCCGTCCGAGCGCGTGCGCCGGCTCAACCGGGCCTGACCGCGATGCAGGACGCCCCCTCGGTCTGGCCCGCGCTGCTCGCGTTCGTCGCGGTCGCCGCCCTGATCCCGGTCGCGCTCTGGGTGCTCAAGCGCCTGCAGGGCGGCAACCGGGGGGGCGCGCGGCCGGTGACCCTCGCCGGCGGCCTCACCCTCGGCCCGCGCGAACGCGTGGTCGTCGTCGAGGCAGACGGCCGCCGCTGGATGCTCGGCGTGACCGGGCAGTCGATCTCCCTGCTGGCCGAGCTCGAGCGCACCGCACCCGGGCAGGACGTGCCCGACGCAACGTCGCACGGGCCGGTCCCGGCGGCCTTCCCGCCGAATCCCTTCGCCCAGATCCTCGACCGGCTCAAGCGCAATGACTGACCGCATCTCCCGCCCGCGACACGCGGCCCTCGGCGTGGCGCTCGTGCTGCTCGCCACGGCCGTGCCGGTCGCCGCGCAGACCACGCTGTCGCTCGAGACACGACCGAGCGGCGCTGGCGGCACCACGTACTCGCTGCCGGTGCAGACGATGCTCGCCTTCGCGGCGCTGTCGTTCCTGCCGGCCGTGCTGCTGCTGATGACGAGCTTCACCCGGATCGTCATCGTGCTGTCGCTGCTGCGCCAGGCGCTGGGCCTGCAGACCACGCCGCCGAACCAGGTGATCGTCGGACTCTCGCTGTTCCTCACGCTGTTCGTCATGGGTCCGACGCTCGACCGGATCTACGCCGAGGCCTACCGTCCCTACACCGAGGCGAAGCTCGGCTTCGAGGCGGCGGTCGAGCGCGGCAGCGATCCGCTGCGCACCTTCATGCTCAAGCAGACCCGCGAGACCGACCTCGGGCTGTTCGCCCGGATCGCGAAGGTCGACACCGCCGTCACGCCCGAGAAGATGCCGATGCGGGTGCTGATCCCGGCCTTCGTCACCAGCGAGCTCAAGACGGCCTTTCAGATCGGCTTCCTGGTCTTCATCCCGTTCCTGATCGTCGACCTGATCGTCGCTTCGGTGCTGATGTCGATGGGCATGATGATGCTGTCGCCCGTGCTGGTCGCCCTGCCCTTCAAGCTGATGCTGTTCGTGCTCGCGGACGGCTGGACCTTGCTGGTCGGCTCGCTGGTCGCGAGCTTCGGCTGAGGAGGCCGTCACCATGAGTCCCGAAACCGTCGTCACCGTCGGGCGCCAGGCGCTCGAGCTGATGCTGATCGTGTCGGCGCCGCTCCTGCTGGTGGCGCTGGGCGTCGGTCTGGTCGTCAGCTTCTTCCAGGCGATCACGCAGCTCAACGAGCAGACGCTGTCGTTCCTGCCCAAGCTGGTCGGCGTGGCCGTCACGATGATCGTGATCGGCCCGTGGATGATCAGCACGCTGGTCGACTACCTGCAGCGCTCGATCATCAGCATTCCGTCGATGATCGCCGGCGGCTGATCTGCGCCGATGGTCGCCTTCTCCGACGCGCAGCTGCAGGCCTGGATGGCGGCGTTCCTGCTGCCGTTCTTCAGGATCCTCGCCCTGTTCTCCGCAGCGCCGGTGCTCTCGATCCGATCGGTGCCGACCCGCATCCGGGTGGGCCTGTCGATCGTGCTCGCCGCGACCATCGCACCGTCCGTGACGGTGCCGATGCGGGTCGACCTGGTGTCGATGACGGGTCTGGGCTTCGTCGCCCAGGAGGTCGCGGTGGGCCTGGCCATCGGCTTCGCCGCGCGCCTGATGTTCGCGGCCTTCGACCTGGCGGGCGAGGTGATCGGCCTGCAGATGGGCCTGTCGTTCGCCGGCTTCTTCGACCCGCAGGGCGGCACGGGCACCGCGGTCGGCAGCTTCATGAACACGACGGCGACGCTGGTGTTCCTGGCGCTGAACGGCCCGCTGCTGCTGATCGCCGCCACCTTGCGCAGCTTCACGACCCTGCCGGTGGGCGAAGTGGCCTTCGGCTTCACGTCGCGCTTCGACCCGGTGACGCTCGGCGCCGAGGTCTTCGCACTGGGCCTGCTGATCGCCCTGCCCTTCCTGGCGCTGATCCTGTTCGTCAACCTGATCCTCGGCGTGATGTCGCGGGTGGCCCCGCAGCTCTCGCTCTTCTCGGTGGGCTTCCCGATCACGATCGGGGCGGGGCTGGTGCTGCTGGTGGTGGGGCTGCCTTGGATCGAGCGGCCGCTGGCGGAGGGGATGGGGAAGCTGTTTCTGATGTTCGGGGCTTGAGGGGGTCGGGAGGTCGGGGCTTC
>JAIYAG010000252.1 GCA_027489195.1 Burkholderiales bacterium
AGGAAGTGAAGATGTCCAAGCGCGCCGGCACGTCCGTCAGCGTGCGCGACCTGATCGACTGGACCAGCCGCGACGCGGTGCGCTTCTTCCTCATCAGCCGCAAGGCCGACACCGAATTCACCTTCGACGTCGACCTGGCGCTGAAGGCCAACGACGAGAACCCGGTGTTCTATGTGCAGTACGCCCACGCCCGCATCTGTTCGGTGCTGGCAGCCTACCGCGACCAGCATGGCGGTAACGAAGATGCCGTTGCCCCGGCTGGACTGGCCCAGGCCGACCTGGGCCTGCTGACTGCGCCCACCGAAGCCGCGCTGATGCTGAAGCTGGCCGACTACCCCGCCATGCTGGCACGTGCTGCGGCCGACCTGGCGCCGCACGACGTGGCCTTCTACCTGCGCGACCTGGCGGCCGCCTTCCACCACTACTACGCGGCCGAACGCTTCCTGGTGGACGACGCCGCGCTGGCACGTGCCCGCATGGCCCTGCTGGCGGCCACGGCCCAGGTGCTGCGCAACGCGCTGGCGGTGCTGGGCGTCAGCGCCCCGGTGGCGATGGCGCGTGACCTGCCGGCCGATGCCGAGGTGGCAGCATGAAGGCGGACATGAAGGCTGTCAGGAAGCCTGGCGCCGCCCCGGCCCGCGGTGGCTTTGCGTTGGGCGTGGTCGTGGGCCTGCTGGTGGGCTTGGCGATGGCGCTGGCCGTGGCGCTGTACATCACGCGCGCGCCCATCCCCTTCGTCAACAAGGTGCCCCAGCGCACGGCGGAACAAGACACTGCCGAAGCCGAACGCAACCGCAACTGGGACCCGAACGCCCCGCTGGGCAGCAAGCTGCCGCCACGCCCCGTGGCTGCCACAGACCCGGCAGCGTCGGCCAGCCCTGCCCCCGCTGCCCCGGCCGCCAGTGCCCCTGGGGCGGCGGTGGCGGCCTTGCCCGCAGCCTCTGCCGCTGCACCCGGTTCGGCTGCAGCTTCTGCCGCTGTGGCCCGCGCCGCCGGCCGCGACCCGGCCGCCATCCTGGCCGGCACCGACGCGCCCGCCCGGCCGGCGGCCGACCCGTTCATCTACTTCGTTCAGGCCGGCGCCTTCACGCGCAGCGAAGACGCTGAACAGCAGCGCGCCCGCCTGGCCATGGCCGGGCACACGGCCCGCGTCAGCGAACGCGAGCAAGCCGGCCGTACCGTCTACCGCGTGCGCCTGGGCCCGCTGAGAAGCCGCGAGGACGCAGACGGCCTGCAGCTGCGGCTGCAGGAATCGAGCATCGAATCGCAGATCGTGCGCGTCGAAAAACCCTGAACTCGCCGCTGCGCCGTCGCCACCGCAGGCCGTGGGTTTTTGCCGCCGCCGGCATGGAAATGGAACCGAGTCAGCCGGGTCGGCTCCGAAGCCGTTAAGGTCTGATCCACGCCCCGCATCTATTCCCACGTACCTTGAAAGGATTGTCATGAAACGGCGCGACTTTTCCCTGCAACTGGCCGCCAGCGGTCTGGGCCTGGCGATGGCCGGCACCGCGCGCGCCCAGGGCGCGCCGGTCGAGGGCACCAACTACGTCAAGCTGAACACCCCGGCGTCTGTGGCCGTACCAGCAGGCAAGAAGGTCGAAGTGGTGGAATTCTTCGGCTACTGGTGCCCGCATTGCTTCGCCTTCGAATCGACGCTGGAAGCCTGGGTCAAGCGCTTACCGCCCGATGTCGCGTTCCGCCGCGTGCCTGTGGCTTTCAGCGTGCCGCAGCAGTCGCTGCAGAAGGCCTTCTACGCGCTGGAAGACCTGGGCCAGCTGGAAGCCATGCACCGCAAGATTTTCAGCGCCATCCACCAGCAAAACCGCAAGCTGGCCACCGACGCGGAGATCATCGAATTCGTCGGCTCCCAGGGCGTCGATGTGGCGAAGTTCCGAGACGCTTACGGCTCGTTCAGCGCCACCACACGCAGCACCCGCGCCCGCCAGCTGTCGCAGGAATACAAGATCGACGGCGTACCGGCGCTGGGCGTGCAAGGGCGCTTCTTCACCTCGGGTTCGCTGACCGGCGGCAACGACGGCATGGTGCGCGTGGCCGACTTCCTGATCAACCGCGCGCGCAGCGGCACCTGAAGCTGCTGCTTCGGGTGCGGGGCCCCTCACTGGGTTCGGCATCTGCGCACGGGCTGCGCAATAGTGCCGTGACCCGCGGTACGGGGCGGGGGCAGTGGCTGGCTTGCAGGCTAGAATGGTCTGCAAGTTCCGTGCCGAAATCATGTCAGCCCTGACCGCTACGCCCCGTTCCCATCCGCTTGCGCCCTTGGCCCTGGCCATTCTGGCCTGTGCCTTGGCCGCGCCGGCGCTGGCCGAAAAGGCCGATCGCAACAAGCCCATGGTGCTGGAAGCTGACCGCAGCGGCAGCCTGGACCTGCAGCGTCAGGTCTTCGTCTACGCCGGCAACGCCGTCATCACCCAGGGCACGATGGTCATGCGGGCCGACCGCATCGAAGTGCGCCAGACGCCCGATGGTTACTACAGCGGCCAGGCCATCGGCAGCCCCGGCAAGCCCGCCAGCTGGCGCCAGCGCCGCGACGGGCTGGACGAGACCGTGGAAGGCACGGCCGAGCGCATCGACTTTGACGGCCGCGCTGACACCCTGCGCTTCGTCGGCAACGGCGCGGTGCGCCGCCTGCGCGCCGGCGTGGTGGCCGACGAGATCACCGGCGCCACCATCGTCTGGGACAACCTGGCCGAAGTTTTCCGCGTCGAAGGCGGGGCCAGCACCGTCGTCAACCCCGGCGGCCGGGTACGCGCTGTGCTGGCGCCGCGGGCCGACAGCGCAGCACCCGCGGCGCCACCCGCCACCGGCCTGACGCCCAGCCGCAGCCTGGGCGCACCCGCACCCGCACCCGCGCCAGCGCCAGCGCCAGCGCCAGCGCCTGCACCCCCGGCCGACGCGGCCAAGACCCCTCGCTGACGCCCCAGACGCGATGCAGACCCCTGCTACCGCCAGCCGCCTGGAAGCCCAGGGCCTGCAAAAGACCTATGGCCAGCGCAAGGTGGTGAAGGGCGTTCACCTGGCCGTGGCGGCGGGCGAAGTCGTGGGCCTGCTGGGCCCCAATGGCGCCGGCAAGACCACCACCTTCTACATGGTGGTGGGCTTGGTGCGGGCCGACGCGGGCGAGATCCGCATCGACGGCCGCGCCGTGCAGGGCCTGCCCATCCACCAGCGTTCGCGCCTGGGGCTTTCCTACCTGCCGCAGGAAGCGTCGATCTTCCGCAAGCTCACGGTGGCCGAAAACATCCGTGCCGTGCTGGAATTGCAGCACGGCAGCGATGGCCGCGCCCTGCCCAAGGCGCGCATCGAAAGCCTGCTGCAGAGCCTGCTGCACGACCTGTCGATCGAAGGGCTGCGGGATTCGCCAGCGCCTGCGCTGTCGGGCGGCGAAAGGCGGCGCGTGGAAATCGCCCGCGCCCTGGCCACGCAGCCGCGCTTCATCCTGCTGGACGAGCCCTTCGCCGGCGTCGACCCGATCGCGGTGATGGAGATCCAGCGCATCATCGGCTTCCTGCGCGCGCGCGGCATCGGCGTGCTGATCACCGACCACAACGTGCGCGAGACGCTGGGCATCTGCGACCGTGCCTACATCATCAGCGACGGCAGCGTGCTGGCCGAAGGCACGCCCGACGAGATCGTCGCCAACGCCGAGGTCC
>JAIYAG010000372.1 GCA_027489195.1 Burkholderiales bacterium
CCCGGGTGCGGACGGGGCCGCGCAGGCCGGGCGGTCGCCCGTCGCTCAGCCGCGACCCCAGTGCGGCTCGCGCTTCTCGAGGAACGCCGCGACGCCCTCGCGCGCGTCCGGATGGTCGAAGTTGGCGCGGACCTGCGTGTCCTCGACCGCGAGGCCCGCGTCGGTGACGGTGGCCCCGGCCGCGGCCACGCAGGCGCGGATCGCGGCAATCGCCGACGGCGCGTGCCGGGTCACCTCGCGGCCGAAGGCCACGGCCTGCTCGCGCAGCGGCGCGTCGGCCGTCGCGACGCGGTTCACGAGACCCATCGCCACCGCCTCGTCGACCGACACGGCGCGGCCGGTCAGCATCATCTCGAGCGCACGCCCCGGGCCGACCAGCGCCGGCAGGAACTGCGTGCCCGCGTAGGCCGGCAGCAGGCCGAGCTTGACCTCGGGCAGCGACACCTTCACGTGCGGCGCGGCGATCCGCAGCGTGCACGCCATCGCGAGCTCGAGCCCGCCCCCGTAGGCGAGCCCGTTGACGGCGGCGACCGACACCAGCGGCGAGCGCGACAGCCTCACGAGCAGCTCGCGCGCCATCGAGGTCTTGGCCATGCGCGCGGCCATGTCGAGGCCCTGCAGCTCGCCGAGGTCGGTCCCGGCGCAGAACGCGCGTTCGCCGCGGCCGGTGACCACCAGCAGGCGGGCGCCGCCGGCCTCGAGCGCGTCGAGCGTCGCGGCCAGCCCGAGGAGCACCGGCTTGGTCAGCGCGTTGAGCTTGGCGGGCCGCTCGATCGTGAAGATCGCGCCGTCGGCGATCGGCTCGACGGTGTAGTCGGGGGCGCTTGCGGTCATCGGTGCCTCGGGGGATGTCGTCCTCGGGCGGCAAGCGTATCACCCGCCCCCGGCCGATCCGGAGGGCGCCGACGTGCCGGCCGCGCGCGCCGTGGCGCGTCCCGCCGTGGCGCCTCCGATACCCGGCTCGTGGAATGCGCGGACCGGCGTCGGGGCTACCATCCGTCACTGGACCGAACGCCACCGAGAGACCTGCCATGACCGACAAGACCGCACCGCCGACCCTGCGCAGCGCCCGCTGGTTCGAGCCCGACGACCTGCGCTCGATGGGCCATCGCTCGCGCTTCATGCAGATGGGCTACGGCCCCGCCGACTGGGCGGGCAAGCCGGTGATCGCGATCGTGAACACCTGGTCCGACGTGAACCAGTGCCACACCCACTTCAAGCAGCGCGTCGAGGACGTCAAGCGCGGCGTGCTGCAGGCCGGCGGCTTTCCGCTCGAGCTGCCCGCCATCAGCCTGTCGGAGCCGATCGTCAAGCCGACGACCATGCTCTACCGGAACTTCCTCGCGATGGAGACCGAGGAGCTGCTGCGCAGCCATCCGGTCGACGGCGCGGTGCTGATGGGCGGCTGCGACAAGACCACGCCCGGCCTGCTGATGGGCGCGTTCTCGATGGGTCTGCCCTGCATCTACCTGCCGGCCGGCCCGATGCTGCGCGGCAACTGGAAGGGCAAGATCCTGGGCTCGGGGTCCGACGGCTGGAAGTACTGGGACGAGCGGCGCGCCGGCAACATCGACACCAAGGCCTGGCTCGAGGTCGAGGCCGGCATCGCGCGCAGCCACGGCACCTGCATGACGATGGGCACCGCGGCGACGATGATGGGCATCACCGAGGCGATCGGCATGACGCTGCCGGGCGCCGCCGCGATCCCGGCCGCCGACGCGAACCACGTGCGCATGAGCGCCGACTGCGGCCGCCGCATCGTCGACATGGTCCGCGAGGACCTGACGCCGGCCAAGATGCTGTCGCGCGCGAACTTCCTCAACGGCATCGCCGCCGCGATGGCGATGGGCTGCTCGACCAACGCGATCATCCACGTCGTCGCGATGTCGCGGCGCGCCGGCCATCCGGTGTCGCTCGACGACTTCGATGCCGCGAGCCGCAAGGTGCCGGTGATCGCGAACATCCGGCCGTCGGGGGACACCTACCTGATGGAGGACTTCTTCTATGCGGGCGGCATGCCGGGGCTGCTCAAGCGCATCGAGGGCCACCTCGCGCTCGAGGCGCGCACCGTCAACGGCCGCTCGATCGGCGAGAACGTCGCCGACGCCGAGGTCTACAACGACGACGTGATCCGTCCGCTCGACAACCCGATCTACGCCGAGGGCGCGCTCGCGGTGCTGCGCGGCAACCTCGCGCCCGACGGCGTGGTGATCAAGCCGAGCGCCTGCGCGCCGCGCCTGCTGCAGCACACCGGCCGCGCGATCGTCTTCGACGACTATCCGTCGATGAAGAAGGCGGTCGACGACCCCGATCTGGACTGCACCGCCGACGACATCCTGGTGCTGCGCAACGCCGGACCGCTCGGCGGCCCGGGAATGCCCGAGTGGGGCATGCTGCCGATCCCGACCAAGCTGGTGAAGCAGGGCGTGCGCGACATGCTGCGGCTGTCGGACGCGCGCATGAGCGGCACCAGCTACGGCGCCTGCATGCTGCACTGCGCGCCCGAGGCCTACATCGGCGGCCCGCTCGCCCTGGTGAAGACCGGCGACCTGATCACCGTCGACGTGCCCGCGCGCACCATCCACCTGGAAGTGAGCGACGCCGAGCTCGCCACGCGCCGTTCCGCCTGGACGCCGCCTGCCAAGCGCTACGAGCGCGGCTACGGCTGGATCTTCTCGAAGCACATCCTGCAGGCCGACCAGGGCTGCGACTTCGATTTCCTCGAGACCACGTTCGGCGCCCCCGTGGCCGAGCCCGACATCTTCTGAGGCCCGCATGAACCCCGAGACCAAGCGAAAGCTGATGGGCGTGAGCACGGCGACGCTGTGTACCGCCCTCTTCAAGCGCGGCCTGCGCAACCAGTTCATCCAGGACGTGCGGCCGCTGAACGCCGGGCTGCCGAACATGGTCGGCCCCGCGTTCACGATGCGCTACATCCCGGCGCGCGAGGACCTGAACCCGATCACCGTGTTCCAGGACCGCGCTCACCCTCAGCGCAAGGCCGTCGAGACCTGTCCCGAGGGCGCGGTGTTCGTGATGGACAGCCGCAAGGATCCGCGCGCGGCGTCGGCGGGCTCGATCCTGGTGTCGCGCCTGATGAAGCGCGGCGTGGCCGGCGTCGTGACCGACGGCGGCTTTCGCGACTCGCCCGAGATCGCCCGCATGCCCTTCCCCGCGTACCACAACCGGCCGAGCGCGCCGACCAACCTGACGCTGCACCAGGCCCTCGACATCGACGTGCCGATCGGCTGCGGCGACGTGGCGGTCTGGCCGGGCGACGTCGTCGTGGGCGATGCCGAGGGCGTGATCGTCATCCCCGCGGCGATCGCCGACGAGGTGGCCGCCGAGGCGGTCGAGATGACCGCGTTCGAGGACTTCGTGAGCGAGAAGGTCATGGAGGGCCGCTCGATCCTCGGCCTGTACCCGCCGACCGACCCGGCGAGCGTGACCGAGTTCGCCGCCTGGCGGCGCGCCAAGGGCCGCTGAGCCCGCCGCGCCGCACCCTTGCACGACGGCCCGGCAGACCGCGCCCGGGCATCCGAGGAGACCTCATGAACACACCGCGTCGCCGCCTCGCCCGGACCGCCCTGGCGGGCCTGGCCTGCATGCTCGCCACCGGTCCGCTGGCCGCGCAGCCCGCCGACGACTGGCCGGTCCGCCCGGTCAGGCTGGTCGTCAGCTACGCGGCCGGCAACGTCGCCGACGTGCTCGCGCGGATCGTCGCGCAGAAGCTGTCCGAGCAGATCCGCCAGCCGGTGATCGTCGACAACCGGCCCGGCCAGGGCGGCAGCCTCGGCGCGCAGGTCGCGGTGAAGGCGGCCCCGGACGGCTACACGCTGCTGTTCTCCGCGATGGCCGCGATCGCGATCAACCCGCACGTCTACACGCGGGTCGGCTACGACCCGATCGCCGACTTCACGCCCGTCACGGCGGTCGCCCAGACCCGCAGCGGCATCATGTACGTGCCCGTCGAGCTCAAGGCCAACACGCTCGACGAGCTGGTCCGCTTCGGGCGCGCCCACCCGGGTACGCTGAACTACGGCACAGCGGGCAGCGGCACCGTGCCGCACCTGAACATGGAGCTGCTCAAGTCGATGACCGGGCTCGACGCGACGCACGTGCCGTACAAGGCCGCCGCGGCGGTGCTCACCGACGTGATCGGCGGCCGCATCCAGATGGCCCAGGAGTCCGCGGGCATCGTGCTGCCCCAGGTGAAGGCCGGCAAGGTCCGCGCGCTCGCGATCGTCGGCACCGAGCGCATGCCCGAGCTCAAGGACGTCCCGGCGATCACCGAGACCGTGCCCGGCTACGACCCGGTGCGGCCGTGGATGGGCGTGCTGGCACCGACGGGCGTGCCGCCGGCCCGGATCGCGCGCATCGCCGCCGCGGTGTCGGAGGCGCTGCGCACACCGGAGGTCAGGGAGCGCATCGCGGGCGCCGACCTGCAGCTCCTCGACCTCGGGCCGGCCGAGTTCGCGCAGACCGTCAGGCGCGACCTCGAGCGCTACGGCACGATGGTGCGCGCGCTCAAGCTCCAGGCGGACTGAGCCCGCCATGGGCGGCTACCGGGTCCGCAGGCTCGCGGGCAACCCGATCGTGTTCCCCGGGCTGGACCCGAGCATCGGCGGCAACATCCAGGGCCCGTCGCTGATCCGGGTGCCAGACTGGGTCGAAGATCGTCTCGGTCGTTACTACCTGTACTTCGCCGACCACAAGGGCGCCTACATCCGGCTGGCGGTGGCCGATGCGCTCGACGGCCCGTGGCGCATCCACGGCCCGGGTGCGCTGCGGCTGGAGGACTCGGGCTTTCCCTGCGTCCCGATCGAGACGCCGTCCGGCACCACCGCCGCCTCGCTCGCGGGCACGCGGCCCGGCCTCGCGCCGCCCGGCACGCCGGGCGTCCCCGAGCTGCTGGTCGATGCGACCTGTCCGCACATCGCCTCGCCCGACGTGCACGTCGACCACGAGGCGCGCCGCATCGTCATGTACTACCACGGGCTCGAGGCGTTCGCGCAGCAGCGTACGCGCGTCGCGGTCTCGACCGACGGCCTGCACTTCCAGGCACGCAGCGCGCTGCTCGGCCCGTCGTACTTCCGCGTCTTCCGCAGGGAGGGCACGACCTACGCGCTCGCGATGCCGGGAATCCTCTTGCGCTCGCGCGACGGGCTGGGTGACTTCGAGCGCGGCCCGGACCTGTTCGACGAGCCGCTGCAGCGCCATGCCGCGCTGCGGCTGCGGGGCGATCGGCTCGAGGTGTTCTGGACGCGCGTGGGCGACGCGCCCGAACGCATCCTCGTGTCGAGCGTCGCGCTGTCCGGCGCCTGGACCGACTGGAAGGCCGGTCCCGCCGAGGAGGTGCTGCGCCCCGAGCACGACTGGGAAGGCGCGGGCCTGCCGCGGGCACCGTCGTACCGCGGCGCCATCGGGCTCGGCGCGAACCAGCTCCGCGACCCGGCCGTCTTCGAGGAGGACGGCCGATGCTTCCTGCTCTACGCCGTCAGGGGCGAGGGCGGCATCGCGATCGCGGAGCTCCTCGCGGCAGGGGCATCGCCGCCGACCGGGACGGGCGAGGTCAGTCGGCCCTGATGCCGCGGCGCCGCACGAGGGCGGCGAAGTGCGTCCTCTCGGTCGCGATCAGTTCGGCGAAGCCGGCCGGCGAGCTCGGATGCGGGACCGCGCCCGCCTCGACGAGCCGGCCGGCGACCTCAGGGCGGGCGAGCGCCTCGCGCACGCCGCTGCCGAGCCGCGCGACGCGCGACGGCGCCGTGCCGGCGGGGGCGAGCAGCCCGATCCAGTTCGACATCTCGAAGCCGGGGGCGACCGTCTCGGCGAGCGTCGGCACACCGGGCAGCCTCGGCAGACGCACCGGGCCGGACGCTGCGAGCGGCCGCAGCCAGCCCTGGCGCAGGCCCTCCTCCGCCTCGATCAGCATCAGGAACGCCATCTCGATGCGGCCGGCATGCAGGTCGGCGAGCACCGGCCCGCCGCCCCGCAGCGGCACGTGACGGATCCGGGTCTGCGTCGCCTGCCTGAAGAGCTCCGCCGCCACGTGGCGCGGATGACCCGCGCCGGAGCTGCCGTACGACATCGCGCCCGGGCGGGCCCGCGCCAGCGCGACCAGTTCGGTGACCGACTGGATGCCGGTCGACGTGGGCGTGACCAGCACCATGGGCAGGTCGGCCACCATCGCCACCGGCGCCAGGTCCGGCAGCGGGTCGCGGACCGACACGCCGGGCAGCGACGGCACGATCGCCAGCGCGCCGAGGCTGCCCATCAGCAGCACGTGCCCGTCGGGGGCGGCGCGACCGACGTAGCCCGCACCGACCAGGCCCGAGGTGCCGGCGCGGTTCTCGATCCGCACCGGCTGCTGCCAGACCTCGGCCAGCGCCGGCGCGAGGATGCGCGCGACGAGGTCGGAGGCGCCCTGCACCGGATAGGGCACCACGATCACCACCGGCCGCGACGGGAACCCGTCCGCGTCCGCGCCCGCGTCCGCCGCCCTCACGCCCGCCACCCGACCCGCCGCCAGGCCGAGGCCCGCAGCGAGCACGCCGCGCCGGGCGGCGAGGCCGCGCATCACTCGGGCTTGATGCCCGCGGTGCGGATCACCTTCGTCCAGCGCTCCTTCTCGGCGCGCACGAAGTCGGCGTAGTGCCGGCTGCCCTGCTCGGGCACCACGAAGCCGTTGCCCTCCATCCGCTGCCGGATGGCGGGCGACGCCATCGCCTCCTTCATCGCCGCCTCGAGCTTCGCGACGATCGGGGCGGGCGTGCCCTTGGGCAGCGACACCCCGGACCACGACAGCGCCTCGAAGCCGGGGTAGCCGGCCTCGGCCATCGTCGGCACGTCCGGGTACAGCGGATTGCGCTGCAGGCTGGTGACCGCGAGCGGACGCAGCTTGCCGGCCTTCACGTGAGGCAGCGCGACGTCCTGGTTGATGAACATCATCGGGATCTCGTTGCCGAGGATCGCGGTCATCATCGGGCCGCCGCCACGGTAGGGGATGCCGACCATCGCGAGCGGCTGGCAGCTGCCGGCCTTGCCGCCGGCGGCCGCGCAGGCGGTCTGCTTGAACAGCTCCATCGCCATGTGGCCCGAGGCCGCGTGCGTGAAGCCGTAGTCGAGCTTGCCCGGATTCGAGCGCGCGAAGGCGACCACGTCCTTGACCGAGCGGAACGGCGTCTGCGGGTTCACGACCAGCAGGTTCGGGCCGGAATGGATCTGCGAGACATGGATGAAGTCGGCGTTCGAGTCGTACTTCAGGTTCGGGTCGAGGCCGTGCGCGACCGCGCTCTGGCCGACGCCGGTCTGCACCAGCGTGTAGCCGTCGGCCGGCGCGCGCGCGCCGCGCTCGGTGCCGATCACGCCGCCGGCGCCGCCGAGGTTCTCGACGACCACCGGCTGCTTGAGGCTCTTCGACAGCTCGTCGGCGATCATCCGGCCCATCACGTCGCTGGTGCCGCCGGGCGGGAACGGGACGATCAGCTTGACCGGCCGGGTGGGCCAGTCGGTCTGCGCGGCGGCCGGCTGCGGCAGGGCCGCGGCGAATGCGGTGACGGCGGCCGTCAGCGCGGCCGCGACGAAGGTGCTTCGTTTCATGGGGGTCTCCTCCCTGCGGATCATGGGCCCGGTCGGGGCGCCGGGCTGGGCCGCGTCTGCGGCCAGAGTCTGGGACGCGTCGCCATCGCCTCGAGCGATTCTCGCTCGAAGCCGGCGGTGCGACGGTAGGCCATCGTGACGGCGTCGATCGTCTCGCCCGACAGGATGGGTTCGCCGGCCGCCGGTTCGCCGGCGGCCAGGCGCTCGTCGGCGAGCTGCAGCAGCTTCTCGGGGCCCCGGGCGCGGTTCGCGAGCACCACCGCGTTGGCCGCCTCGAGGCGACGCGTCTGGAAGGCGGCGAACGCGGCCGGCAGGTCCTGCGGACTCGCGGCCACGCACTCGGCGATCGCCTCGGCGTCGAGCAGCGCCTGCGAGGAGCCGTTCGCGCCGATGGGGTACATCGGATGCGCGGCGTCGCCGATCAGCGCGACGCGCCCGTCGACCCAGGCGTCGATCGGATCGCGGTCCACCATCGGATACGACAGGCAGACCTCGGCCGAGCGGATCAGTGCCGGCACGTCGGCGAAGTCGAAGCGGTCGTGCGCGAAGCGCTCGGCCACCGCCTCGCGGTCGACCGGACGGTTCCAGTCGCCCGCCGCGGTGTCGCCGCCGAAGCGCTCGCCGTGCTCGGCCACCCAGTTGATCAACTGCAGGCCGTCGCGGCGCGGCGGGCGCACCGGATACAGCACCGCCTTGTGCTCGTGCACCCCGGCAATGACCATCGTCCGGCCGTCGAGCATCGGCCGCGCCCAGCTCAGGCCGCGGTACATCACGATGCCCGAGCCGCGGGGCGGCGGCTCGCCCGGGCGCAGCGCCGCGCGCACCGCGGACATCACGCCGTCGGCGCCGATCAGCCCCTCCGCGTCGAGCCGGACCTCGCCGCCGTGGCGCCGGTCCTCGAAGCAGGCGTGCACGAAGGCGCCGCGCCGCTCGAGGCTGCGCAGCCGCAGCCCCGGGCGGATCGCGTCGTCGCCGTGGCGATCGAGCAGCGCCCGGTACAGCACCGTGTGCAGGTTGCCCCGGTGGATCGACAGCTGCGGGAAGGCCATGCCCGCGTGGCGCCCGCGCGGATCGCTGTGGATGAGCCGGCCGTCGCGGCTGCGGTACTCGATCGCGCGCGTCTCGACCGACACCTCGGCGAGCGTCTCGGCAAGGCCGAGTTCGGTCAGCACGCGCACGCCGTGCGGCAGCAGGTTGATGCCCACGCCCAGCGGCACGATCTCGCGTGCCGACTCGGCCACCACGCACGGCACGCCGCGCGCCCACAGGCCGAGCGCGGTGGCGAGCCCGGCGATGCCGCCGCCGACGATGACGATCGGCGCGAGCGCGCTCACGCCGCGACCTCAGGCGCCCGGTGCGCGGAACCGCGCGGCCAGCGCGTCGGTGGCGGCGGCAAGCAGGCCGGCGTCGCTGCCGACCGCGACGAACAGGCCGCCCAGCTCGAGGATGCGGCGCGAGTCGGCCTCGACCGGCGTGAGGAAGCCCGGCGCCTTGCCCGCCGCGCGGATGCGGCGGACCGCGTCCTCGATCTTCGGCCAGACGTCAGGATGGTGCTTCTCGCCGATGTAGCCGTAGGCGGCGTGCAGGTCGGCCGGACCGATGAAGATGCCGTCCACGCCGTCGACCGCGGCGATCGCCTCGATGTTCTCGAGCGCCTGCGGCGTCTCGACCTGCAGCAGGATGCACAGTTCCTGCTCGGCCTTCTGCGGATAGCCCTTGACGCGGCCCCAGCGGGTGGCGCGCGTCGTGCCGCCGACCCCCCGGATGCCCTTGGGCGGATAGCGCATCGCGGCGACCGCGGCGCGCGCCTCGTCGGCGGTGTTGACCATCGGCACCAGCACCGACTGCGCACCGATGTCGAGCACCCGCTTGAGCATCACCGCATCGTTCCACGGCACGCGGACCACCGCGTGGGTCGGATACGGCTCGACCGCCTGGAGCTGCGCCACCACCGACTCGAGGTCGTTCGGCGAGTGCTCCATGTCGAGGAGCATCCAGTCGAAACCGGCCCCGGCGGCCAGCTCGGCGGTGATGTGCGAGGCGAGCGTCGCCCACAGGCCGATCTGCGGGCGGCCGGCGGCGAGTGCCTGCTTGAAGGTGTTGACGGGAAGGTCCATGGGCGGGTTCCTGGAGCGCGAAGGAAGGCGCCGATGTTACCCCCGGCAGCGCCACGGCCTGACCCACCGCATGACGCACCGCATGACGCACCGCCCTCCTCCGCGTGCCTCGGCGCGGATGCGGCGGCACGCCGCGGCGCCTTCAGTCGTCATCGACGTCCCACAGCGCGTGCGCGTCGAGCAGGAGGCGATAGCGCGCGAGGGCCGCGTCGACACCCGCCGCGGCCGCGGCGATCCGTGCGTCCGCGGCCAGCCTGCGCGCGGTCAGCACCTCGGCGAGCGTCCCCTCGCCGAGCGTGTAGGCGCGGGTCGACAGGGCCGAGGCCCGCTCCAGGCGCTCGGCGACCGTCACGAGCCGCTGCCAGCCCTCGCGCGCGCCGGCCGCGCGCAGCACCAGGCCCTCGACCTCCGCCTCGAGCCGACGCCGCACCGCGGCCTCCCGGGCGGCCCCTGCGCGGGCCTGAGCCTGCGCCGCATCGACCGACGCGGCGCGGGCCGCACCGGGGAGCGGTATCGACAGGGCCATGCCGACGATCCGCTCGGCGCCGCCGCGCTCGCTCGCGACATGGATACCCACCGACGGATCGGGGCTGCGGTCGGCATCCGCGCGTCGGGCGACGATCAGTGCGCGGGCCGACGCCTCCCGCGCCAGGGCCAGCTCGTGGCTCGCCTCCAGGACCCGCTCGATCCAGACCGGGACGCCGCCCTCCACCGCAGGCACCGGTGCGGCGCTCGTCCCGTCGGGCGCGTCGATCCGGTGTCGGCGCGCGAGCTCCGCGCCCGCCTGCGCCGCGCGCGCCTCGGCGAGGGCGCGCTGGGCATCGGCCTGCGCCCACGCCGCTTCGGCGTGCTCGATCTCCAGCCGCGACGCATCGCCGGCCCGCTCGCGGCGCCGGACGGCATCGCGCTGGGCGTCGAGCAGCGCTCGCTGCGCCCCCCACTCGCGTGCCACGGTGAGCTCGCGCACCCAGGCGAACCAGTCGGCCAGCAGCGCCCGCCCCGCTTCGTGGCGCGCCTCGCCGAGCGCCG
>JAIYAG010000537.1 GCA_027489195.1 Burkholderiales bacterium
AGCCCTTCGACATGATCGAGCTCGAGGCCCGGGTGCGGGCGCTGCTGCGCCGCGGCCGCGTCGCGGCCCAGCCCGCGCCGGTCCGGCTCGGGCGGCTCTCGCTGCATCCCGACGAGGCCGCGCCGCGGCTCGACGAGGCGCCGATGGAGCTGTCGCCGCGCGAGGCCGGCGTGCTGTCGGTGCTGCTGCGGCGCGCCGGCCGGGTCGCCGGCAAGCCCGCGGTGCTGCAGGAGCTCGCCGCGGCCGACCCCTCGGCGATGGACCTGTCGGATGCCGCGGTCGAGGTGATCGTGCACCGGCTGCGCCGCAAGCTCGAGGGCAGCGGCGCCGAGATCCACACCGTGCGCGGCTTCGGCTACGTGCTGCGGGCCCGCGATGAGTGAGCCGGCGCCCCCGCCGCGCCACCCCAGCCTGCGCTCGCGCCTGCTGCGCCGGCTGCTGCCGCCGCTGCTCGCGCTGTTCGCGGTGTCCGGCACGCTGTCCTACCTGGGCGCCGCCTATCACGCCAACTCCGTCCACGACCGCTGGCTGGTCGACTCCGCCGAGGCGCTCGCGCAGCGGGTGACGCTTGCACGCGGCGCGCCCTCGCTCGACCTGCCCGAGGCCGCGCGCCAGATCCTGCAGTGGGACTCGGCCGACACCACCTGGTTCCAGGTGCAGGGCGAGCAGAGCGGCCACATCGCCGGCCACACCGGCGTGCCCGGGCCCTCGCCGCGCGCGCCGATCGAGCGGCTGCGCCAGGCCCAGCTCTACGAGGGCTGGATCGCCGGGGCCCACGTGCGCGTGGCGAGCGTGCCGCTCGCGCTCGCCGGCGCCGGCGAGGCGATCGAGGTGCGGGTGGCCGAGACCCTGCGCAAGCGCCAGACCCTCGCCACCGAGCTGCTGCTGTCGGTGCTGCTGCCGCAGCTGGTGCTGGTCGCCGTCGCCGGCGCGGTCATCTGGTTCACGCTGAAGAAGCTGCTCGCCCCGGTCGGCGAGGTGGCGCGGGCGCTGGAGGCGCAGACCCACCACTCGCTCGAGCCGGTCGACGACCGGGCGCTGCCGGCCGAGGTGGTGCCGCTCACACATGCGATGAACGCGCTGCTGCTCAGGCTGCGCGGCGCGCTCGCCGCGCAGCGCCACTTCATCGCCGATGCCGCGCACCAGCTGCGCACGCCGCTCACCGCGCTCAAGCTGCACGCCGACGAGGCCGCCCGCGAGACCGATCCGAAGCGGCTCGCGCCGGTCATCGCCGAGCTGCGGCACGCGGCCGACCGCGCGGTGCGGCTGTCGAACCAGCTGCTGGCGCTGGCGCGCGCCGAGCCGAGCGCGCGCATCGCCGAGCCGCGCCGCTTCGAGCTGCGCGAGGTGGTGTTCGAGGCCGCCGGACGCTGGGTGCCGGCCGCGCTGACGGCGGGGGCGGACCTGGGCTTCGCGGGCGCGCCGGGCGAGGGCGAGCCGCCGCTCGAGGTGGTGGGCGATCCGGACCTGCTGGCCGAGGCGATCCACAACCTGCTCGACAACGCGCTCAAGTACTGCGGGCGCGGCGCCCGCATCACGGTGTCGGTCGATGCCGGTCCGGCCGACGAGGCGCGGGTGCGTGTGCTGGACGACGGGCCCGGCATCGCGCCGGCCGACCGCCCCCGCGTGCTGGAGCGCTTCCACCGCGGTGTGCCCGGGGCCGGCGAGGGCGCGCCGCTCGACCGCGCGACCGGGATCGGCCTGGGCCTGGCCATCGTGGCCGAGATCGTGCGCGGCCATGGCGGCGCGGTGCACATCGACGCCGGGCCCGGTGCCCGCGGCACCTGCGTGACGATCGGGCTGCCGCGGGCCCCGACCGTGTCCGGTCCCGGCGGCGGCCCGCCCCGGGAGCCGGCCCGCCGCGGCGCGATCGCCTAGGCGGTGCGCCGGGCGCGGCCCGGCGCGGCCGAGCTCACATCACCGCGCCCAGGTACCAGGGCACGAACTCCTCCTGGCCGATGCCGAGCGCCTCGCTCTTGCTCGGCTCGCCCGAGGCGACCCGCAGCACCAGCTCGAAGATCTCGCGGCCCTTCTGCTGCACCGTGACCGTGCCGTCGACGATCTCGCCGCAGTTGACGTCCATGTCGTCGGTCATCCGCTCGTACAGCGGGGTGTTGGTCGCGAGCTTGATCGAGGGGCTGGGCTTGCAGCCGTAGACCGAGCCGCGTCCGGTGGTGAAGCACACCAGGTTGGCGCCGCCGGCGACCTGGCCGGTGGCCGACACCGGGTCGTAGCCGGGCGTGTCCATGAACACGAAGCCCTTCGTGGTGACCGGTGCGGCGTACTCGAAGACGTCGACCAGGTTGGTCGTGCCGCCCTTGGCGACCGCGCCGAGCGACTTCTCGAGGATGGTGGTCAGCCCGCCCGCCTTGTTGCCCGGCGACGGGTTGTTGTCCATCTAGCCCTCGTTGCGCTCGCAGTAGCCCTCCCACCACTTGATGCGGGTGATCAGCTTGTCGGCCACCGCCTGCGAGACCGCGCGGCGCGTCAGCAGGTGCTCGGCGCCGTAGATCTCGGGCGTCTCGGACAGGATCACCGTGCCGCCGTGCGCCACCAGCAGGTCGCAGGCCGCGCCGAGCGCCGGGTTGGCGGTGATGCCCGAGTAGCCGTCGGAGCCGCCGCACTGCAGGCCGATGGTGATGTGGCTGGCCGGCACGCGGCTGCGGGCGAGCTTGTTCGCATGCGGCAGCATGGTCTCGACGGCGGCGACCGCGGCGGCCACGGTCTTCTTCGTGCCGCCCGAGTCCTGGATGATCAGCGGCTCGAGCAGCGGGCCCTTCTCCAGCCCTTCGGCGGCGAACAGCGCGTCCATCTGGTTGCCCTCGCTGCCCAGCCCGATGATGACGATGCCGGAGAAGTTCACGTGGCGGGTGTAGCCGGCGATCGTCCGGCGCAGCACGTCCATGCCCTTGCCGTTGGAGTCCATGCCGCAGCCCACGCTGTGGGTGATCGGCACGATGCCGTCGACGTTCGGGAAGGCGGCGAGGCGCTCGGGCGTGAAGTGCGCGGCGACGAACTTCGACACGCTGGCCGAGCAGTTCACCGTCGAGACCACGCCGATGTAGTTGCGCGTGGCGACGCGGCCGTCGGGGCGCACGTAGCCCATGAAGGTCGCCTGCTCGGCGGGCGCCGCCACCGGCTTGACGTCGACGCCCACGGCGTAGTCGCGCGCGAAGGCCTCGAACGCGAGGTTGTGGGTGTGCACGTGCTGACCGGGCCGGATGTCCTGGGTCGCGAAGCCGATGATCTGGCCGTAGCGGCGCACCGGCTGCCCCTTGGCGACCGCCTTCGTGGCCAGCTTGTGGCCGGGCGGGACGGCGTCGACGCAGACGAGGTCCTCGTCCGCCACCTTGGTGCCGGGCTGCAGCGGCCGCGTGGCGATCACCACGTCGTCGATCGGGTTCAGGCGCAGGACGGGCTTCTTGATGACTTGGATGGTGGCGCTCATGGCGGTCTCCCTGCGATGTCGTCGTCGGTGCGGAAGCGCCGATTATCGCGCGATCCCGGCTGCGACCCGGCGGCGAGCGGCCACGGTCCGGAACCCCTCCGCGCGAGGTCGGCCGCGGATCGGTGCGACACTCGGGGTCCCCCTTTCGACGGCGTCATGCGATGACCCCCGAGACCGACCGGATCCGCGAACTCGACCGCGCGCTGCGCGAGGCCGCCGAACGCCGGCGCATGCTGCGCTGGCTGGGCGCCGGCGGCACGGCGGCCGCCCTGCCCGCGGTGCTGCGGGCCCAGGGCGCCGCCGGCGCCGGCCCGTCGGCCGCCGGTGCCGGGCGCTGCGCCCCGTTCCCGCCCGAGACGCCGGGCCCGTTCCCGGCCGACGGCACGTCCGCCTCCGGCCGGCGTCACAACGCGCTGGCGCTCGCCGGCGCCGTGCGCCGCGACATCCGCCGCAGCGTCGGCGGCCCCGCCGGCACCGCGCCGGGCGTGCCGCTGCGGCTGCGGCTCGAGCTGGTCGAGGCCTCGGCGTCGTGCGCCCCGCTCGCGGGCCGCGCGGTCTACGTCTGGCACTGCACCCGGGACGGCCGCTACTCGCTCTACTCGGACGGCGTCACCGGCGAGAACTACCTGCGCGGCGTGCAGGTCAGCGACGCGGCCGGTGTGGTCGAGTTCCTGACGGTCTTCCCGGGCTGCTATCCGGGCCGCTGGCCGCACGTCCACTTCGAGGTCTACCCGAGCCTCGCCACCGCCACCGATGCGAGCGCGGTCGGCGACTACGCCACCGTGTCGCAGCTCGCGCTGCCGGCCGGCGCCTGCCGCGAGGTGTACGGGTCGGCGTCCGGCTACTCGGCCAGCGCCGGCCACCTCGCCGGGCTCGCGCTCGAGCGCGACTTCGCCTTCGCCGACGACCGCAGCGGGCAGCAGCTCGCCGCGGTCAGCGGCGATCAGGCTTCGGGCCTCGTCGCGACGCTGCGCGTCGCGCTCAGTGGTTGAGCACCCTCGGCAGCCAGACGGACAGCGCGGGCACGTAGGTCAGCACCATCAGCGCCGCGATCAGCGCCAGCACGAACGGCCCGATCTCCTTGACGATCAGACCGAGGTGCGTGCGCGACACCGAGCTCGCGACGAACATCAGCACGCCCACCGGTGGCGTGATCTGGCCGATCACCAGGTTCACCAGCAGCACGATGCCGAAGTGCAGCAGGTCGATGCCCACCGCGTTGAGCAGCGGGATCAGGATCGGCACCAGGATGATCATGATCGCCAGCGTCTCCATGAACATGCCGGCGACCAGCAGCGCGGCGTTCAGGATCAGCAGGATCACCCAGGGCTCGCTCGACACCGAGGTCAGCAGCGCGGCGACCTTCTGCGGCGCCTGCTCCACGCCCAGGATCCAGCCGAAGGGCGCCGCGCCGGCGGCGATGATCAGGATCGCAGCGGTCTCGCGGCCGGTGGCCAGCAGGATCGCCGGCAGCCCCTTCCAGGTCAGCGTGCCGTAGACGAAGAGGCCGACGATCAGCGAGTACGCGCAGGCGACCGCCGCGATCTCGGTCGCGGTGAACACGCCCATCCGGAAGCCCACCAGGATCAGCACCGGCATCGCCAGCGCCCACAGCGCGTCCTTGAACGCCTGCCACAGCCGCGCGCCGCTGAAGGCCGCGTCCTTCGGGAAGTTGCGCTTCTTCGCGGTCCACGCGATGACCGCCATCATCGCGCCGGCCATCACGATGCCCGGGATCAGGCCCGCGATGAACAGGTCGCCCAGCGACACGTTGGCCTGCCAGGCGTAGATCACCATCAGGATCGACGGCGGGATGATCGGTCCGAGCGTGGCCGCGGCCGCGCACACCGCGGCCGCGAAGCCGCGCCCGTAGCCGGCCTCGGTGAGCTGCGGCACGAACACGCGCGAGGTCGCCGCGCAGTCGGCCACCGACGAGCCGGAGATGCCCGACAGGAAGACGTTGCCGACGATCGCGGTCTGCGCCAGGCCGCCGCGGATGTGGCCGACGAAGGCGCGGGTGAAGGCGAACAGCCGCTCGCTGATGCCCGACTCGTTCATCAGCGCGCCGGCCAGCGTGAACAGCGGCACCGCCAGCAGCGGGAAGGACTGCACGCTGGTGGCCACGCGCTGCGCGGCGACCGACACCGGGATGCCGTCGATCGCGATCACCAGGATCGCAGAGCCCATCATCGCGAAACCGATCGGCACGCCGACCACCAGCAGCAGCACGAACACGCACAGCAGGATCGTGAGCATCGCGCCGCCTCAGGCCTCGGCCGAGTCGATCACCGACTCGGTCGCGTTGCGGAAGACGGCCTCGGGGCCCTCGTCGACCAGGATCATCGCGGCGTGGAAGAGCGTGAGTGCGAAGCCGATCGGCATCGCGACGAAGATCCAGGCCACCGAGTAGCCGAGCATCGGCGTCATGCTCGAGGCGACGTTCGAGGTGTGCGACCAGCCGGCGTAGATGGCCGCGACGAAGATCACCGCCGACGCGGCGCAGGCGAGCACGCCGCAGATGCGGCGGCCGGTCGCGCCCAGCCTGAGGATCAGCACGTCGATGCGGATGTGCATCCGCGATCGCAGCGCCGAGGGGACGCCGAGCATCACCGCCCAGACGAAGACCGTGACCACGAACTCCTCGGACCAGGTGAGCGGGTCGTTGAAGACGTAGCGCAGGATCACGCCCAGGCCGAGCAGCACGGCCATCACGGCGACGATGACCGTCACCCCCCAATCCTCGAGCCGCGCCAGCGCGCGGTCGAGGGCCCTCAGGCCGTGCATCATCGCGTCACAGGCTCCGGATCACTTGCCGCCGCGCAGCTTGTCGATCTCGGCGCGCATGCGCTTCCAGTGCTCGGCGCCCCAGCGGGCCTCGAGCTTCGGGTAGACCGCGTTCATCTTCTGCGCGAACGCGTCGCGGTCCGGGTTGTCGA
Organism: Burkholderiales bacterium; assembly: GCA_027489195.1. Taxonomy (GTDB): domain Bacteria; phylum Pseudomonadota; class Gammaproteobacteria; order Burkholderiales; family Burkholderiaceae_E; genus UBA4615. Next base: position 6,385 of record JAIYAG010000537.1, read on the forward strand.
TGATCTTGATCTTCGGCGACTTGCGGATCTCCTCGAGCATCGACACCTCGCGGCCCTGCTGGGCGACGGTGTTCTTGGCGGACGCGGCGGCGGCCTCCTCCAGCATCAGCTTCTGCAGCTCGGGCTTGAGCTTCTCGAAGCTCGCGCGGTTGATGAGGATGGTGTTGTTCTGCAGCATGTGCCGGCTCATCGACAGCACGCCCTGCACCTCGTAGAACTTGCGCGAGAAGATCGTCGGGATCGGGTTCTCCTGGCCGTCGACGGTCTTCTGCTGCAGCGCGGTGTACACCTCGCCGAACGGGATCGGCGTGG
>JAIYAG010000384.1 GCA_027489195.1 Burkholderiales bacterium
CCCGCGAGATCGCGACCGGCTGGGGCTACCAGGAGGAATGGGACGCCGCGCTCGAATCGCTGTCGAAGATGCACCGGCGCGGCATCCGCGTGCTGCCGGGCGGGGACTACGGCTTCGCGTTCACGCCGCACTGCCAGAACGCGCGCGACCTCGAGTTCTTCGTGAAGTACCTCGGCATGACGCCGATGGAGGCGATCCGCGCGACCACCGTCTACGGCGGTCAGGTCATGCTGCGCGGGCACGAGCTCGGTGCGGTGAAGGACGGGTATCTCGCCGACCTGCTGCTGGTCGACGGCGATCCGCTCGCGAACCTGTCGATCCTGCGCGACCCGAAGCGCCTGCTCGCGGTCATGAAGGACGGCGTGTTCGCCAAGGCGCCCGCCATCGCCTCGCAGGGCGCCTGGGGGCGGGCGGCATGAGGGCACGGCCATGACGAAGGGCCAGCGCCTCGCGACCTGGCTGCTGGTGGGCGGCCCCATCGCCGTGTTCTCGGCCTGGGCGCTCGCGGACAACCCGCGCCTGTACCTGATCACGATGCTCAACAGCCTGACGCTCGCCTCGCTGTACTTCATCGTGGCGAGCGGCTTCACGCTGGTGTTCGGGCTGATGCGCAACGTGAACCTGGCCCACGGCTCGCTGTACCTGCTGGGGGGCTACGTCGGCTACGTGGTGGCGGCCAAGACCGGCTGGTGGGTGATCGCGCTCGCGGCGGGCTTCCTCGCGGCGGCCATCGGCGGCCTGCTGATCCAGGTGCTGATCCTGCGCCGCATGCAGGGGCAGGACCTGCGCCAGACCATGGTCACCATCGGCCTGTCGATCGTGATCGCCGACGTGCTGCTGTGGATCTTCACCGGACAGGTCTACCAGATGGAGGCGCCGGAGTGGCTGCAGGGGCCGATCCGCGGCATCCCGGTCATCAAGGCGTACTCGGCCTACCGGCTGAGCCTGCTCGGCTTCGGCATCGCGATCGGCCTCTTCCTGTGGTGGCTGCTCAACCGCACCCGCGTGGGCGCGATGATCCGCGCCGGCGTCGACGACCGGGCGATGCTGGCCGCCTCGGGCGTGAACGTGAACCTGGTGTTCGCGGTGACCTTCATGCTGGGCGCGGGGCTCGCCGGCTTCGGCGGCGTGATCGGCGCGGTGGAGCTGAGCATGGTGCCCGGCGAGGACACGCGGCTGCTGCTGGCCTCGCTGATCGTCGTCATCGTCGGTGGCATGGGCAGCGTCGTGGGTGCGGCGATCGGCGCCGCGATCCTGGGCCTGGCCGAGACCTACGGGCTGGCGTACGCGCCGACCTACAGCGTCGTCTTCACCTTCGTCATCCTGATCGCGGTGCTCGCCTTCCGGCCGCGCGGCATCATGGGCCGCGCCGCATGAGCGCCGCGCGCTGGCGCCGCGCGATGAACGCCGGCCCGACGGGCGCGGCGGCGCCGCGGCCCATCGGGTCCGGCGGGCCTGGCGCCGCCGCGAGGCCCGGGGCGGCGAGCGCACCGGACGACGCCGGCAGCGCGCCGCGCTGGGTCCGCGCGGTGCTGCGCACGGTGGAGGCCCGCCACGTGGTGGTGATGGTGCTCGTGCTGCTGCTGCCCTTCGTCGCCACGCCCTTCCTGCTCTACCAGGTCGCCGCGCAGTCGCTGATCTTCGGGCTGATCGCACTGTCCCTCACCTTCCTCGCCGGCTACGGGGGCATGGTGTCGCTCGCGCAGATGACGGTGGCCGGCATCGCGGGCTACGCGGTCGCCGTGCTGGGCACGAGCGGCACCGCCACCAGCCTGGGCTGGCCGTGGTGGGTGGTGGTGCCCTTCGCGCTGCTCATCGCGGTGGCGTGCAGCACGCTCATCGGCTGGCTGTCGGTGCGTACCGACGGCATCTACACGATCATGATCACGCTGGCGATCGGCGTGGCGTTCTACTACCTGGTGCTGCAGAACTACACGGTCTTCAACGGCTTCCAGGGGTTCCAGAAGGTGTACCCGCCGGTCGTGTTCGGACTGAACTGGCGCGACCCCCTTCCCTTCTACTTCCTGTCGCTCGGCTGCGCGCTCGCCGGCTACCTCTTCATCCAGTGGCTGGTGCGCACGCCCTTCGGCATCGCGCTGCAGGGCACGCGCGACAACGCGCGCCGCATGGGCGCGCTCGGCTTCGACGTGACCGCGCACCGCGTCGCGGCCTATGCGGTCTCGGGGCTGCTCGCGGGCACCGGCGGCGTGCTGCTCGTCTGGTACAACGGCCTGATCACCCCGGGCTCGGTCGGCACCGGCTGGCTGATCAACATCCTGGTGATCGCGGTGCTCGGCGGCATGAAGCACCCCATCGGCGCCTTCCTCGGCGCGGCGGTCTTCATCCTGCTGCAGACCTTCGCGATCGACGTGATCGACCGCGAGCGGTTCAACCTCGTCATCGGCGGCGTGTTCCTCGCCATCGTGCTGTTTTCCCCCGACGGCCTGCTCGGACTCTGGGCGAAGCTCCGCTCTCGGCTCGGGACGAAGCAGACCGTGATTTCAACCACCAGGAGACAACCGTGAAGATGAACAAGCGAGTCTGGGTTCTCGGCGCAGTGACCGCGGCGGTCGCCGCCACGTTCGGCGCGGGCGCGATCGCGCAGCAGGGCACGCCGGTGAAGATCGGCCTGCTGGCCACGCTCGAGGGGCCGTTCGCGGCCGGCGGCGCGGATGGCATGCGCGGCGCGGAGCTGGCCGTCAGGCAGGCGGGCGGTGCGGTCGCGGGACGCAAGATCGAGATCGTCAAGGCGAGCTCGAACGCCAACCCCGACGTCGCGGTCAACGCGGCGCGCAAGCTGGTCGAGCAGGACAAGGTCGACATCCTGGTGGGTCCGCTGTCCGGCGGCGAGGGCATCGCGATCAAGGACTACTCCAAGACGCAGCCGCAGACCACCTTCATCAACGGCGGCTCGGGCGCGCAGGCCACCACGCTGGTCAGCCCCAGCCCGAACTTCTTCCGCTTCAACACCGAGGGTGCGCAGTGGATGGTCGGCCTGGGCAAGGCGGCCATGGACAAGGGCTACAAGCGCACGATGATCATCGCGGAGGACTACGCGTTCCCGTACTCGCAGGTGCAGGGCTTCATGGCCGAGTACTGCAGGCTCGGCGGCAAGGTGCCGCTCAAGGCCTGGGTGCCGCTCGGGGGCAAGGACTACTCGTCGGTCATCGCACGCATCCCGAAGGACGTCGATGCGCTGCTGGTGGTGCTGGGCGGCGCCGACGCGGTCAACTTCCTGAACCAGTACGAGGCCGCGGGCGGTGACAAGCCGATGATGGGCGGCTCCATCACGGTCAGCCAGGACGTGCTGAACTACCGCGGCAAGCGGCGCGACTCGCTGGTGGGCACGATCTCCGCGGGCCCGGTGGCGGACAGCTTCGACGGCGCCGAGTGGAAGGCCTTCGTGGCCGACTACCAGAAGAACTTCCCGGTCTCGGCCGGCGGGTTCCCGAGCCCCAGCCTCTTCGCGTACGTGTACTACGTCAACATGAAGGCGGCGCTCGACGGCCTGGCCGCGGTCAACGGCGATCTGGGCGGCCAGCATGCGAAGTACCGCGAGGCGCTGAGCAAGATGGTCCTCAAGACCCCCACCGGCGACGTGCGGCTCGACGCCAACCGGCAGGCGATCGGCACGACCTTCGTGACCGAGGTGGTCAAGGACGCGCAGGGCAACCTCACCACCAAGGTGGCGCGCAAGGTCGACAACATCGACCAGCTGCTGGGCATGAAGAAGGAAGAGTTCCAGATGGGCACGCGCGACGTGCCGGCCTGCCCCTGACCGACCCGGCGCACGGCTGACCCATGGCTTCGATCAGCGACCATCCTGCACGGCGGGCCGCCTCGGCCCGCCCGACGGCATCGGCGGCCTCGCGGCCGCTGATGTCCGGCGACGCGCTGGTGCTCGAGGGCGTGACGCGCGCCTTCGGCGCGCTGCGCGCCGTCGACGACGTGTCGCTGACCGTCGCCGCGGGTCAGAAGTACGCCGTGCTCGGCTCCAACGGTGCCGGCAAGACGACGCTCTTCAACGCGATCACCGGCGACTTCCCGCCGACCGCGGGACGCATCCTGTTCTTCGGCGAGGACGTCACCGCGCTGCAGCCCCACGAGCGCATCCGCAAGGGGCTGCGGCGCACCTACCAGTCCTCGCTGCTGTTCCGCGAGCTGACGGTGCGCGACAACCTGTTCCTCGCGGTGCGTGGCGTGGCCAGCGGCCGCTTCAGCTTCTGGCGTGCCGGGCGGGGTCATGCTTCGCAGGCCGCTACCGACGACATCCTGCATCGCGTGCGGCTCGACCACCTGGCCGGCGAGCTGGTGGGCAACCTGGCACACGGCCAGCAGCGCCAGCTCGAGATCGGCATGGCGCTCGCGGGCGCACCGCGCCTCATCCTCTTCGACGAGCCGGCTGCCGGCCTGTCGCCCGCCGAGCGGCGCGAGCTGGTGGCGCTGCTGCGCGGGCTGCCGGCGCACATGAGCTTCGTGATCATCGAGCACGACCTGGACATCGCGCTGCGCGTGGTGGAGCGGGTCACGGTGATGCACAACGGGCGCGTGCTGCGGCACGGCACGCCCGACGAGATCGAGAACGACGCCCAGGTCCAGGCCATCTACATGGGAGGCAAGCACTGATGGGCTGGTTCTCCCGCACCGAGCCGCCCGCCAGGGCCCCGGGCGTCCCGCTGCTGGTCATCGAGGGGCTCGACGTCCACTACGGGCGCGCCCATGCGCTGCAGGGCGTGAGCCTGCAGCTCGATCGGGGCGTGCAGGGCATCGTCGGTCGCAACGGCATGGGCAAGACCACGCTGTGCAACGCCGTCACCGGGCTGGTGCCCGCCGCCGGCAGCATCCGGCTGGCGGGCGAGGAGCTCCTCGGGCTGAGTCCGAACCAGATCACGCAGCGCGGCATCGCCTACGTGCCGCAGGGGCGGCGTGTGTGGCCCTCGCTGACGGTGGACGAGACGCTGCGCCTGGTGGCGCGCCACAAGCGCGAGATCGATCGCGTGTACACCCTGTTCCCGCGACTGGCCGAGCGCAAGGGCAACGGCGGCGGACAGCTCTCCGGTGGCGAGCAGCAGATGCTGGCGATCGGCCGCGCGCTGCTGCTCGGACCGCGCCTGCTGGTGATGGACGAACCCACCGAGGGCCTGGCGCCTGTCATCGTCGAGCATGTCGCGCAGTCGCTGCGCACGCTGGCGGCCGAAGGCGAGATCTCGATCCTGCTGATCGAGCAGAACCTGGGCGTCGCGCTCGAGGTCGCGGACACGATCGGCGTGATGGTGAACGGCCGCATCGCCCACCAGATGCCCGCGGCCACGCTGGCCGCCGACCGCGCGCTGCAGGAGCAGCTGCTCGGGGTGCGCAGCGGCGGCCACGAGCTCGAGGCCGAGCCCGAGGCCGCTGCGCCGGCGGCGCCCGCCGCATCGGACGGCCCGGTACAGGTCTACACGGTGCGGCGCGCGCACGGCGACGGCGCGCCCTCGCTCGACGACCTCGCCCCGCGCACCGTCGGCAGCGTCAACCGCTGGGGCACCGCGTCCGCTCCGGCCCCGACGGCCGACGCCGCCCCGCAGACCGGCAGCCCCTCGCCCGCGACCGCGCCCCGCAGCGCCGCGGCGGCCGCGAAGGTGCTGGAGTTCCCGGTGGCCGCGACCAGCGGGCGCGCCGCCTACGTGGCCGGCACCTTCGACACCAAGGCGCGCGAGCTGTTCTTCCTGCGCCAGTGTCTGGAGCGCCTGGGCCTGCGGGTGGTCACCGTGGACCTGTCGACCTCGGGCCGCCCCTCGCCCGCCAGCGTGCATCCGCGCGAGGTCGCGCGGCACCATCCTGACGGCGAGTCGGCGGTGTTCAGCGGCGACCGCGGCAGCGCGGTCAGCGCGATGGCGCTCGCCTTCGAGCGCTACGTGCTGACCCGGCGCGACCTCGGCGGGATCATCTCGGCCGGTGGCTCGGGCGGCACCTCGCTTGCCACGCCCGCGATGCGGGCGCTGCCCATCGGCGTGCCCAAGGTCATGGTGTCCACGATGGCCAGCGGCGACACGCGGCCCTACGTGGGCCCGAGCGACCTGTGCATGATGTATTCGGTGACCGACGTGCAGGGCATCAACCGCATCAGCGAGAAGGTGCTGGCCAACGCCGCGCACGCGCTGGCGGGCATGGTGACCCATCCGCCGGCCGAATCCACGATCACGCGGCCCGCCCTCGGGCTCACCATGTTCGGCGTCACCACGCCCTGCGTGCAGGCGGTGACGAAGCGCCTCGAGGCCGACTACGACTGCCTGGTCTTCCATGCCACCGGCGTCGGCGGCCAGAGCATGGAGAAGCTCGCCGGCTCGGGGCTGCTCGCCGGCGTGATCGACGTCTCGACCACCGAGGTGGCCGACGAGATCGTCGGCGGCACGCTGTCCGCGGGCCCGACGCGGCTCGATGTCTTCGCGCAGCACGCCCTGCCCTACGTCGGCTCCTGCGGCGCGCTCGACATGGTCAACTTCGGGGCCTTCGAGTCGGTGCCCGAGCGCTTCAGGTCGCGTCGCCTGTACCGCCACAACCCGACGGTGACGCTGATGCGCACCACGGTCGACGAGTGCCGCGCGATCGGCGAGTTCATCGCCGGCAAGCTCAACGCGATGACCGGCCCGGTGCGCTTCCTGATCCCCGAGGGCGGCGTGTCGGCCATCGACCGGCCGGGCCAGCCCTTCCACGACCCCGACGCCGACCGGATGCTGTTCGGCACGATCGAGACCCTGTTCCGCCCCGGCCCGCAGCGCCGGCTGCAGCGCCTGCCGCTGCACGTCAACGACGAGGCCTTCGCCGACGCGCTGGTCGCGGCCTGGCGCGAGGTCTCGGCCCTCCCCTCATCGACTCAAGGACGCACGACGTATGCCCCGCATCGCTAGGACCACCCTGCTCGAGCGCTTCCGCGGCAAGATCGCCGCCGGACGTCCGCTCATCGGCGGCGGCGCGGGCACCGGCCTGTCCGCCAAGTGCGAGGAGGCCGGCGGCATCGATCTGATCGTGATCTACAACTCCGGGCGCTACCGGATGGCCGGCCGCGGCTCGCTCGCCGGCCTGATGGCCTACGGCAACGCCAACGAGATCGTCTGCGAGATGGCGACCGAGGTGCTGCCGGTGGTCAAGCACACGCCGGTGCTGGCCGGCGTGAACGGCACCGACCCGTTCATGATCCCCGACCAGTTTCTGCGGCGGCTGATCGACCTCGGCTTCAGCGGCGTGCAGAACTTCCCAACGGTCGGCCTGATCGACGGCACCTTCCGCGCGAACCTCGAGGAGACGGGGATGAGCTACGCGCTGGAGGTCGAGCTGGTCGCGCGCGCCCGCGAGATGGACCTGCTGACCACGCCCTACGTCTTCTGCGAGGCCGACGCGCGCGCGATGGCCGGTGCCGGCGCCGACATCGTGGTCTGCCTGGCCCTCTCCACGCCCGAGACGCGCCATCTGATGAATGCCGCGCGCTTCGGCGCC
>JAIYAG010000070.1 GCA_027489195.1 Burkholderiales bacterium
CGCGTCGATCTCGGGCTTCGGGACCTTCGCGATCTTCAGGCCGTAGGCCATGTTGTCGAACACGCTCATGTGCGGATAGAGCGCGTAGTTCTGGAAGACCATCGCGATGTCGCGCTCGGAGGGCTCGACGTCGTTGACCACGCGCCCGCCGATCGCGATCTCGCCGCCGCTGATCTCCTCGAGCCCGGCGACCATCCGCAGCAGCGTGCTCTTGCCACAGCCCGAGGGCCCGACGATCACGATGAACTCGCCGTCGGCGATCTCGGCGTCGACGCCGTGGATCACGCGGTTCGCGGTCGCGCCCCGGCCGTACTCCTTGAACACCTTGCGGATCGAGAGCGCACCCACGTCATTTCTCCGCGTCGACCAGGCCCTTGACGAACCATTTCTGCATGCCGAGGACGATCAGCGCCGGCGGGATCATCGCGAGCATCGCGGTGGCCATCACGACGTTCCACTCGGTGGCGGCGTCGCCGCCCGTGATCATGCGCTTGATGCCCATCACGATCGGGTACCTCGATTCGTCGGTGGTGACCAGCAGCGGCCACAGGTACTGGTTCCAGCCGTAGATGAACTGGATCACGAACAGCGCGGCGATGCTGGTGGCCGACAGCGGCACCAGCACGTCGCGGAAGAACCGGATCGGCCCGGCGCCATCGATGCGCGAGGCCTCGACCAGCTCGTCGGGCACGGTCATGAAGAACTGCCTGAACAGGAAGGTCGCGGTGGCCGAGGCGATCAGCGGCACCGTCAGGCCCGAGTAGGTGTTGAGCATGCCGAGGTTCGACACCACCTCGTACGTCGGCCCGATGCGAACCTCCACCGGCAGCATCAGCGTGACGAACACCATCCAGAAGCACAGCGAGCGCCCGGGAAAGCGGAAGTACACGAAGGCGAAGGCCGACAGCAGCGAGATCGAGATCTTGCCGACGGCGATCACCAGCGCGGAGATCAGGCTCACCTTGAGCATCGGCAGCACGGGCGCGATCGCACTGCCGTAGTTCGACTGCCCGCCGAACAGCGCGACCCGGTAGGTCTCGATGAAGTTGTCGCCCGGCAGCAGCGACATCGGCCGGTTCTGCACGATCTGCTCGGCGGTCTGGGTCGACGCGACGAAGGTCATCCACAGCGGAAAGGCCACGATGGCCACGCCGAGGATGAGGATCAGGTGGGCGAGCACGTTCAGCCCGGGGCGGCGTTCGACCATCTCAGTACTGCACTTTTCGCTCGACGTACCGGAACTGGATCGCGGTGAGCGCGACCAGGATCACCATTAGCACGACCGACTGCGCGGCCGAGCCGCCGAGGTCCATCGCCTTGAAGCCGTCGTAGTAGATCTTGTAGACCAGGATCGCGGTGTCCTTGCCGGGGCCGCCCTGGGTCGCCGCATCGACGATCGCGAAGGTGTCGATGAACACGTAGACGACGTTGATCACCAGCAGGAAGAAGGTGGTCGGCGACAGCAGCGGGAAGACGATCGTCCAGAAGCGCCGCCAGGGCCGCGCGCCGTCGATCGCGGCTGCCTCGATCAGGCTCTTGGGGATCGACTGCAGGCCGGCGAGGAAGAAGAGGAAGTTGTAGGAGATCTGCTTCCAGACCGCCGCCATCACGATCAGCGCCATCGCGTCGCGACCGTCGAGCAGGTGGTTCCAGTCGAAGCCGACCGCGTTCAGCGCATGGCTGACGATGCCGATCGACGGCGCGAACATGAAGAGCCAGAGCACGCCGGCGATCGCCGGCGCCACTGCATACGGCCAGATCAGCAGGGTGCGGTAGAGCGACGATCCCTGCATCACCCGGTCGGCCATCACCGCCAGCAGCAGCGCCAGCACCAGGCCGATGACCGCGACCAGCACCGAGAACACCGCCGTCGTGTAGAAGGACGCCAGGTAGGTGGCGTCGTTGAACAGGCGCTGGAAGTTCTCGAGCCCGACGAACTCGATCGACGTGCCGAAGGCATCCTGGGACAGCAGGCTCTGCCAGAGCGCCTGCGCGGCGGGCCAGAAGAAGAACACCAGCACGACCGCCATCTGCGGCGCGATCAGCGCGTAGGGCAGCCAGCGGCTCTGGAATCGGACGCGTTTCTCGGTGGCCACGCAGGGGTCCGGCAGGCACGCCGGCGTCGTGCTGCCGGCGGATCGATGGGGCGGGCGCGCGATGCGCCCGCCGGGTCGTCAGGTCTTGTTCGCCTTCTCGAAACGCTCGAGCTGCTCGTTGCCGCGCTTGACCGCGGTGTCGAGCGCGTCCTTCGCCGTCTTCTTGCCCGCCCAGACCTGCTCGAGCTCCTCGTCGATGATCGTGCGGATCTGCACGAAGTTGCCCAGCCGGATGCCGCGCGACTTGTCGGTCGTCTTGCGGATCATCTGGTTGACCGACACGTCGGTGCCCGGGTTCTGCTTGTAGAAGCCGGCCTTCTCGGTCAGCTCGAAGGCACCCATCGTGGTCGGCAGGTAGCCGGTCTGCTGATGGCTCTTGGCCTGCACGTCGGCCTTCGACAGGTGGTCGAAGAACGCGGCCACGCCCTTGTACTCCTCGGCCTTCTTGCCCGACATCACCCACAGGCTCGCGCCGCCGATGACGGTGTTCTGCGGCGTGCCGGGGACGTCCGGGTAGTAGGGCAGCGTCGAGATGCCGGCGGCGAACTTCGCGTTGCGCTTGATGTTGCCGTAGAGCGCGGACGAGCCGGTCGTCATCGCGCACTCGCCCGAGACGAAGGTGGCATCGGCGGTGTTGGCACGGCCCTTGTAGACGAACAGGCCCTGCTTCGACAGGTTGCCGAGGTTCTCGATGTGGCGCAGATGCAGCGGCGAGTTGAAGGCCAGGCGCGTGTCGAGGCCGTTGAAGCCGTTGCGCTTGGTGGCGAACTCGACGTTGTGCCAGGCCGAGAAGCTCTCGAGCTGCGTCCAGCTGATCCAGCTCGAGGTCAGCGGGCACTTGTGGCCGCTCGCCTTGAGCGTGGCGGCGGCGCGCACCACCTCGGGCCAGGTCTTCGGCGGATTCTCGGGGTCGAGGCCGGCCGCCTTGAAGGCGTCCTTGTTGTAGTGGAACACCGTCGTCGAGCTGTTGAACGGCAGGCTCATCATCTGACCGTTCGGCGCGGTGTAGTAGCCCGCGACCGCCGACACGTAGGCGTTCGGGTCGAACTTGAAGCCGGCGTCCGACATGACCTTGCCCACCGGCACGATCACGCCCTTGCTGGCCATCATCGTGGCGGTGCCGACCTCGAACACCTGCAGCACGTGCGGGGCGTTGCCCGCGCGGTAGGCGGCGACGGCGCCGGTGAGCGCCTCGTCGTAGGTGCCCTTGAAGGTCGGCACGACCTTGTAGGCCTTCTGGCTGTCGTTGAAGTCCTTGGCCAGACCGTTGACCCATTCGCCGAGGGCGCCGCCCATGGCATGCCACCACTGGATCTCGACCTGGGCGTACGCGGGAGTGGCGGCGGCGAAGGCCGCGGCCGCGATGAGGGACCTGAATTTCATGGTGTCTCCGGTGGGCAGCGTCGGGATGAAGCCGCGCAGTCTGGGCAGCGCTTGTGACAATGATATGTCTGGCAGGGGTCGGAAGGCCATTCAGCCTGGCGCGGATCCCCGATCGGCGTAGACGCGCGCCCAAGTCTCTGGCAGGCGCCTGACCTCCGCCCCCTCGAGCATGCCTCGCGCCTCGAGCAGCGCGTGCAGCTCGGGCAGGCGGTAATGCGGCACCGCGGGATACAGGTGGTGCTCGATGTGATAGCCGACGTGATGCGGGAACAGCACCGCGCGCGCCAGCGGCCCGGCGAGGTGGGTGCGCGCCGCGACCAGCGCCGACTCGTAGCCCGCGGGCGCGCCGTGCTCGGCGATCGCGCGCAGCCGCAGCAGGGCCTGCAGCACGGTGAGCGCGGGCAGCAGCCACAGCACCGCGTACTTCGCCAGGCCCGCCGGGCCGCCGAGCGCAAGGGCCGCGAGCGGCAGCACGAGCTGCACCGCGATCACGGTCCGGCGGTCGCGCGCGGCGTCGGCCCGCAGCGAGGCCGGCGTGTCGTCGAGAGGGCGCTGCGCGGTCGAGGTCGCGGCGTTGGCCGCCGGCGCGCCGAAGAAGTAGCGGTAGGTCTTCCAGGCGGTGCGACCGGTGAGGTCGGTCGCCAGCTTGCGCAGCAGGTAGGCACGGCCGCGCGGATAGCCGCCGTGCAGCGCGATGTCGGGGTCGACGTCGCCGTACAGGTGGTTGTGGTGCAGCCGGTGCACCACGCGGTAGGTGCACATCGAGATGCCGGCGAGCGCGCCGAGCGCGCGGCCCACCGCGTCGTTGGCGCGCCGATCCGACAGCAGCCGGTAGTGGGCGGCCTCGTGGACCAGCACGAACATCGCATGCTGCAGTGCTGCGATCGCCAGGACGGCGGGGACCACGACCCAAGGGGTCCAGACCGCGGCGGCGACAGCGGGCACGGCGACGAGCGCCAGCAGGGTCGGCACCATCGCACGCACGGAGCGCGCATCGTCGAGCGCGGTCAGCGGGGCGAGCAGCTCGGGCGGCAGGCGCTCGCCGGTGCGCCCGACGCCGCCGGCTCGCCGGGCATCGTCGCGGAAGGCGTCGGCCTGGGGGGTCTCCATCCTGGGGGCGGCCCGTCGGTGCGGGCGGTCAACGTGGGGAGGGCCATGATGCCCGAGCCCGGACGCCGCGCAAACCGCGCGACGCGGGCCCTGGGCGGGCCTGCCCCGCCGCGCTTCAGCCGGACTCGCCGGATCCGACGGTCCGCACGAAGGCGGCCCGCTCGCGGGCGGCCTGCTCGTAGCTGCGCGCGATGCTGCCGCACACCAGGTCGCACAGCGCGTAGATCGACGGATCGGCGATCCGGTACCAGACGCTGGTGCCGCGGCTCTCGCGCGACACCATCCCGCGCTCGGCGAGCAGCGACAGGTGCCGCGAGACGTTGGCCGCGGTGAAGCCGGTCGCCTGAGCGATGTCGCCGACGTTGCGCTCGCCGTCGCGCAGCAGGTTGAGGATGCGCAGCCGGGTGGGCTCGGACAGTGCCTGGAAGTAGCCGGCCACCTGGTCGAGCGCCTCGGGAGGGAGGTCCTGCATGGTCGGACAGGTCGGGGATCGAGGGATCGCCATCATGCCCGCCTCCTTGATCGGCGTGTGAGAAAGCACATTATTGCCTACTTGCTTATTTGCGTGATTGGTTAAATAATACATCCATGACGAGCCGGACGCCAGCATGGCGCTCCCGGTCGAACGCAGGAGCACGGGCATGTCAGGGCGACGGATCGGTGGATGGGTGATCGGGACGGCACTGGCGACGGTACTGACGGTCGCACCCGGCGCCTGGGCGGACACGGGCGCGGGCACGCTGGCCAGCGTCCCGGTACGGGTCGGCGGCGCCGGTCGGTCGATGGTCTACGACGGCACGGTCGAGGCGGTGCGGCAGACGGTGGTCGCCGCGCAGGTGCCTGGTGCGGTCGTGGCGATCGACGTGCGGGCGGGCGACACGGTCCGCGCAGGGCAATCGCTGATGCGGATCGACGCCCGCTCGGCCGAGCAGACGGCCGCCGCCGGCGACGCCCAGGTCGCGGCCACCCGGGCGACGCTCGAGGTCGCCCGCCGCGAGCTCGAACGCCAGCGACAGCTGTTCGACAAGGCCTACATCAGCCAGGCCGCGCTCGAACGCGCCGAGGCGCAGCACGCGGCCACCCGCGCGCAGCTCGACGCACTGATCGCGCAGGCCGGCGCCGCCCGGACGCAGTCCGGACTGCACCGCGTCCTCGCCCCCTACTCGGGCGTGGTGGCCGAGGTGCCGGTCGCACTCGGCGACATGGCGATGCCCGGTCGGGCGCTGCTCACCCTCTACGATCCGGCCGTGCTGCGGGTCACCGCGGCGGTGCCGCAGTCGGTCGCGGCCCGGCCGCCGGCCGCCGGCGCGGTCCGCATCGAACTCCCCGGCGCGGCCACCGATGGCGCCGAGGTGGTGCCGACCCGATTGGCAGTGCTGCCCACGGTCGATGCCGCGACCCGCACCGTGCAGCTGCGGCTCGAGTTGCCGGCCGGGACGGCCGGTGCCGCACCCGGCGGATTCGCACGCGTGCGGCTGCCGGCCTCGGCCGAGGCGCCCGGCACCGCCGGCCGCGACCGGCTGTTCGTCCCGCTGTCCGCCGTGGTGCGCCACGCCGAGCTGGCCGGCCTCTACGTCATCGACCCGAAGGGTCGCCCGCTGCTGCGTCAGGTGCGGCTGGGCCCCGTGGCCGGCGACGAGATCGAGGTGCTGGCGGGCCTGTCGGCAGGTGATCGGGTCGCGCTCGACCCGCAGGCGGCGGCGCGGGTCCGGTGAAAAGGGGTGACATGAACGACACCGCCACCCCGATGGGCGTCTCCGGACGGATCGCCCGGGCCTTCCAGTCGGCGCGGATCACCCCGCTGCTGGCGCTCGCCGCGCTGCTGCTCGGCGCGTTCGCGGTGGCGGTCACCCCGCGCGAGGAGGAGCCTCAGATCGACGTCACGATGGCCCAGGTCATCGTGCCCTTCCCCGGTGCCTCGGTGCGCGACGTCGAGCAGTCGGTGACGGTGCCGGCCGAGCAGGTGCTGTCGCAGATGGCAGGGGTCGAGCACGTGGCCTCGGTGTCGCGCCCGGGCCTGTCGATCGTCACGGTCCAGTTCGAGGTCGGCGTGCCGCGTACCGAGGCGCTCGTGCGGCTGCACGACACGGTGTCGGCGAACGCGGACTGGCTGCCCAGGGGCCTGGGCGTCGGCGAGCCGCTGGTCAAGCCGCGCGGCATCGACGACGTGCCGATCGTCGCGCTGACGCTGTATGCGCTCGATGCCCAGACCGGCGCGGCCGACCTGGAGCGGGTGGCGCGATCGGTCGAGACCGAGTTCAAGCGTGTGCCCGGTACCCGCGAGGTCGCCACGATCGGCGGCCCCGGGCGCGCCGTGCTGGTCGAGCTCGACCCGACCCGGATGGCGGGCACCGGCACGACCGTCGCCGATCTGCGCCAGGCGCTGCAGTCCGCGAACCTGGGCCTGCCGGTCGGCGAGCTGGTGACGGGCAACCGCTCGGTGGCCATCGAGTCCGGCGCGTTCCTGCGCGATGCGCGCGAGATCGAGGACCTGGTGGTCGGCGTGCGCGACGGCCGCCCGGTGTTCCTGCGCGAGGTGGCGACGGTCCGCGACGGCCCGCCGCCCGCCGTGCGCAGCGTCTGGCACGGCGTCGCCGCGCGCGACGGACGGCCCTCGGCCGAGCATCCCGCGGTGACGCTCACGGTCACCAAGAAGCCCGGCGAGAACGCGATCGACGTGGCGGACGCGGTGGTGCGGCGCGTGCAGGCGCTGCGCAACACGGTGATCCCCGACGGCGTCGAGGTGAGCACCACCCGCAACTATGGCGAGACCGCGAACGACAAGGCGAAGAAGCTCATCCAGAAGCTGCTGTTCGCGACCGCGTCGGTGGTGGCGCTGGTGTTCGTCGCCCTCGGCCGGCGCGAGGCGGCGATCGTCGGCACCGCGGTCGTGCTGACGCTGGCGGCGACGCTCTTCGCCTCCTGGGCCTGGGGCTTCACGCTGAACCGCGTGTCGCTGTTCGCGCTGATCTTCTCGATCGGCATCCTGGTGGACGACGCGATCGTCGTGGTGGAGAACATCCACCGGCACCAGGCGCTGCACCCGGAACGCACGCTGGCGCAGCTGATCCCGGGCGCGGTCGACGAGGTCGGCGGGCCGACCATCCTCGCGACGTTCACCGTGATCGCCGCGCTGCTGCCGATGGCCTTCGTCTCGGGGCTGATGGGCCCGTACATGAGCCCGATCCCGATCAACGCGAGCCTCGGGATGCTCCTGTCGCTGGCGATCGCCTTCGTGATCACGCCGTGGCTCGCGCGGCTCTGGATGAAGCCCTCCGCCGGTCACGCAGGCGGCGCCCACGGCGAGCCGACCGGTATCGCGCGATGGCTCGGACCGCTGTTCGCGCGGATCTTCCGACCGCTGCTCGACGCGCGGCGCGGCGCGCGCAACCGCGTGCTGCTGGGTGCGGGCGTCGCGGCGCTGGTCGCCGGATCGCTGCTGCTGCCGGTGCTGGGTCTGGTGCAGCTCAAGATGCTGCCCTTCGACAACAAGTCGGAGTTCCAGATCGTCGTCGACATGCCGGCCGGCACGCCGCTGGAGCGCACGGCGGCGGTGCTGCGCGAACTCGGTGCGTTTCTCGCCACCGTGCCCGAGGTCACCGACTGGCAGGCCTACGCCGGCACCGCCGCGCCGATCAACTTCAACGGCCTGGTGCGGCAGTACGCGCTGCGCGCCGGCGGCGAGGTCGGCGATCTGCAGGTGAACCTGGTCGACAAGCACCATCGCGACGCGCAGAGCCATGCGATCGCCACCCGCGTGCGTCCCGCGCTGCAGGAGATCGGCCGGCGTCACGGCGCCAACGTGAAGGTGGTCGAGGTGCCGCCGGGCCCGCCGGTGCTCTCGCCGATCGTGGCGGAGATCTACGGGCCCGATGCCGACGGCCGCCGCGAGGTCGCGCGCCGGGTGCGCGCGGTGATGGCCGCGCACGAGGGCATCGTCGACGTCGACGACAGCAGCATCGCCGACGCGCCGCGCACGGTGCTGGTGGTGGACCGCAACAAGGCGGCGATGCTCGGCGTGCCGCAGCAGGCGATCGTCACGACGCTGCGTGCGGGGCTCGCGGGCGAGGCGGTGGCCTGGCTTCACGACGGCAGCAAGTACCCGGCTGCCGCGACGCTGCAGCTTCCCGCCGAACGGCACGGCGACCTCGACGCACTGCTGCAGCTCACGGTGCGCTCGGCCTCGGGCCGGCCGGTGCCGATCTCGGAGCTGGTGCGTGCGAGCGACACGCTGCGCGAGCAGCCGATCTTCCACAAGGACCTGCTGCCGGTGAATCGGGTGGTCGGCGACATGGCCGGGCGCGTCGACAGCCCGCTGTACGGGATGTTCGCGATCCGCGCTCAGGTGCGCGCGATCGAGGTGCCCGGCGGCGGCACGCTCGAGGAGTACTTCGTCACCCAGCCCGAGGATCCGTACCGCGGGTACGCGATCAAGTGGGACGGCGAGTGGCAGATCACCTACGAGACCTTCCGCGACATGGGTACGGCCTATGCGGTCGGCCTGGTGCTGATCTACCTGCTGGTGGTCGCGCAGTTCGGCTCCTACCTTATCCCGCTGATCATCATGGCGCCGATTCCGCTGACTCTGGTCGGCGTGATGCCGGGCCATGCGCTGCTCGGCACGCAGTTCACCGCGACCAGCATGATCGGGATGATCGCGCTCGCCGGGATCATCGTGCGCAACTCGATCCTGCTGGTCGACTTCATCCGGCTGCAGGTCGACGAGGGCATGCCGCTCGCCGAGGCGATCGTGCGGGCCGCGGTGACCCGCGCGCAGCCGATCGTGCTGACCGGACTGGCCGCGATGCTCGGCGCGTTCTTCATCCTCGACGACCCGATCTTCAACGGGCTCGCGATCTCGCTGATCTTCGGGATCCTCGTCTCGACGGTGCTCACCCTCGTGGTGATCCCGGTCCTGTATTTCGCCGCCTACAAGGGAACCCCACCATGAAATCCTGGCAACTCGTCCGCCTGATCGCGGGCACCTTCATCCTGATGTCGCTCGCGCTCGGCGTCCCCGGCAGTCCGGTCTTCGTCAGCAGCTGGTGGCTGGCCTTCACCGCGTTCGTCGGCGCCAACCTGCTGCAGAGCGCGCTCACCGGCTGGTGCCTGATGGAGACGATCCTGCGCCGGCTCGGCGTGCAGGCCGGCGCCTGAGTCGGCGACCCCGGTCGCGGAACGGCGCTGCTTCCGAAGACAGGATGAATTGCATATGATGAGCAACACATATCATCCGGTCGTCCGATGGCTTCGCCCACCCCCGTGCCGCACGATCTCGCCCGCGCCCCGGCGTCAGCCGCCCGAGCCTCGCGTGCGCAGCCCGATTCCACCGACACCGTCGGCTTCCTCGTCGCCGACGTCGCCCGGCTCATGCGCCGCGCCTTCCAGGCGCGCCTCGAGGGCGCCTCGCTCACCTACGCGCAGGCCCGCGCCCTCGTCTGGCTGGCCCGCGAGCAGGGCCTGCGCCAGGTCGACCTCGCCGAGCAACTCGAGATCCAGCCGATCACGCTGGCGAGGCTCATCGACCAGCTCGCCGCGGCCGGCCTCGTCGAACGCCGCGCCGACCCGGCCGACCGCCGCGCCTACCGGCTGTTCCTGACGCGCGCGGCCGCGCCGCGGGTGGCCGAGATCCGCGCGATCGGCGACGCGATCCGCGACGAGGCGCTCGCCGGTCTGGGCGCGAAGGATGCGGCCCAGACCGTGGCCGGGCTGCGGCGGATGCGCGACGCGCTGTCCACCCCGCGTCGCGCGGCCGCGCGCCAGCCGGTGCGGGAGGCCTGAGCGTGCGACACGGCGACGGCGGCGACGCGCCCGCGGGCCTGGCCGGCGCGCAGACCGAGGCCGCGCTCGTGCCGCCGGCTGCGGCCGCGCCGCCTGCGGCGCCGCCGCCCGGGCCGTCTCTGCTGCGCCGACTGCTGCGCCGCCTGCTGCGTCTCGTGCTGCTCGTCCTCGTGCCGCTCGCGGTCGCCGCAGGCGGCCTGGCCTGGTGGCTGCAGGGCGGCGGCGTGGCCGATACCGACAACGCCTACGTGAAGGCCGACAAGATCCCGGTCAGCGCCGAGATCGCCGGCACGATCCGCACGGTGCTCGTGCGCGAGAACGAGGTCGTGCCCGCAGGCGCCCCGCTCTTCAGGCTCGACGAGGCGCCGCTGCGCGTGGCGCTCGCGCGCGCCGAGGCCCGCGTCGCGCAGGCCCGCACCGACGTGGCCGCGCTGCGCGCCGGCTACCGCGCCAAGCAGGCCGAGATCGCGCTCGCGCGCACCCGGCAGTCCTTCGCCCGCCGCGACGAGGAACGCCAGGCCGACCTCGCCGCACGCAACTTCATCTCGGCCTCGCGGCTCGACGAGGCGCGGCAGGCCACCGAGCTCGCCGGCCAGCAGGCGGTCGCGGTCGAGCGCGA
>JAIYAG010000353.1 GCA_027489195.1 Burkholderiales bacterium
CGCGCTGCAGGCCACCAGCGCCGAGCTCGGCGTGATCATCCCGCCGTCCATCCCGATGATCCTGTACGGCGTGTCGGCCGAGGTGTCGATCGGCGAGCTGTTCATCGCGGGCTTCGGGCCGGGCCTGCTGATCGGCTTCGGGCTGATGCTCTTCGTCTGGGTCTACTGCAAGATCAAGGGCTGGGGCAAGCGCGACGGCGAGGGTCGCCTGTCGATCGGACCGGCGATCAAGCAGGCCGCCTGGGCGCTGCTGATGCCGGTGATCATCCTCGGCGGCATCTACGGCGGCATCTTCACGCCGACCGAGGCGTCGGCGGTGGCGGTGGTCTACGCGCTCGTGGTCGGCATGGTCGTCTACCGCGAGATCAAGCCGTCCGACCTGATCCCGATCCTCAAGAAGTCGGCGATCTCCTCGTCGGTGATCCTGTTCATCATCGCGAACGCCGGCCTCTTCGCCTTCCTGATCACGCGCGCCGGCGTGCCGGACGCGATCGGCCAGTGGCTGACCTCGGTGCTGCAGAGCCCGTTCTGGTTCCTGCTGGGCGTGAACGCCGCGCTGTTCCTGATCGGCATGTTCATCGAGACCTCGGCCTCGATCATCGTGCTGGCGCCGATCCTCGCGCCGGTGGCGGTGCACTTCGGCATCGACCCGGTGCACTTCGGCATCATCATGGTGGTGAACCTGGCGCTCGGCATGATCACGCCGCCGTTCGGCGTGAACCTGTTCGCCGCCTGCACGGTGGCGAAGATATCGCTGGACCGGATCATTCCGTACCTGCTGCCCTTCGTGGTGGTGGTGCTCGCCTGCCTGATGGTCATCACCTACGTGCCGGTGATCAGCCTCGGGCTCAGGGACCTGGTCTACCGCTGACCGCAGGCGTCGACCGGGCCCGCGAGCCCGGCGAGGCGCCGCACGACCGCGGCATCGGGCTCGAGCCGCTCGAAGGCGTCGGTGCCGAGCGCCGGCAGCAGCAGCGCGGGTGCGGCCAGCGTGCGCGGCTCGCCCGACGCATCGACGCCCGCGGCCCGCAGCCACAGCAGCGGCGCGGCGGCGCCCTGCACCGCCAGTCCGCGGTCCACGCGCAGCCTGAGCAGCGCATCGGACTCGCCGCCCGCCGGCACGTCGGGCAGCAGCCAGCCGAGTTCGCCGGTGGGGGCGCCGATGTGCGGATGCGTCTGCAGCAGGCTCACCGAGACGCCCGCGCTCGGGCGCGCATAGAGGCGCACCGCACGCAGTGCGCCCGCGGCGCGGTGCGGCCCTCGGGCGAACGGCGCCTGCGGTGCGAAGGGCGCCGGCGCGGCGAGCAGCCGCACCCACAGCTCGACGGTGGCATCGCGCCCGGCGTGCAGCGCCGCGAGCCGCGGCAGTGCGACGAGCCTCGGTGTGTCGCCCCGGTCGTCCCCATGCATCCGACTGCCTCCCGATCCGTGCCGCGCTGCGCGCGCCGCGAGGCGGGCCGCCTGCGGTCGGCGCGGAGGCGGCGATCGGGGAGGAGTCTGCGCAGCGCGGGGCTCAGGGGCTGAGCCCGGACGACGCGGCCCTCGGCCTGGGCCGTGCCGTGTCTCGGGCCGGTCGCGACCCCTTGGCGTGCTACTCCGCGCGGATGTTCGCGGCCTTCACGATCCGCGCGTTCGACTCGTGCTCGCGCCGCACCAGCGCGCCGAACTCCGAGGGCCCGAGCGCCGCGGGCACGTTGTCGGTGTCGAGCAGGCGCTGGCGCAGCTCGGGCTGCGCGAGCAGTCGCGCGATCTCGTCGGCCACGCGCTGCACGATGGGCGCGGGCGTCGCGGCGGGCGCGAACAGGCCGAAGGTCGAGGTGAGGTTCGCCTCGGGCTGGCCGAGCTCGGCCAGCGTCGGCACGTCCGGATGCGAGTCGAGGCGCTTCGGCGCGCCGACTGCGAGCAGGCGCAGCGTGCCCTTGGCCACGAACGGATTCACCGCCGAGCTCGGGTTGGTGGTGAGCAGCTCGAACTGCCCGCCGACCGCGTCGGTGATCACCTGCGCGCCGCCCTTGTAGGGGACGTGGACGAGGTCGACGCGCGCGCGGTCGCGGATCTGCTCGACCATCAGGTGGCCGACGCTCGCGACGCCCGAGGTCGCCATCCGCAGCGAGCCCGGCTTCGCGCGCGACTGCGCGATCGCGTCGGCGAACGTGCGGCCGGTGAACGCCGGCGTGGCGAGCAGGTAGACCGGCGAGTACATGACCGAGGCCACCGGCACCAGGTCGGCGAGCGGGTCGTAGGGCAGCTTCATCACGTGCGGGTTGAGCGTCAGCGGGCTCACCGCGGCGAACGCCAGCACATGGCCGTCGGCCGGCGACTTCGCGACCGCGTCCATGCCGATGCTGCCGCCCGCGCCGCCCTTGTTCTCGACGACGACCGGCGTGCCGAGCCGCTCGGCGAGCCGGGGCGCGAGCAGCCGCGCGACCGAGTCGCTGACGCCCCCGGTCGGATAGACGACGACCAGCCGGATCGGCTTCGACGGCCAGGCCTGCCCGCGGGCGCCGGGCATCGCGGACGCGGCGAGCGCGGCGGTGCCGACGGCGGCGAGCAGGCGGCGGCGCCCGGCACGGGTCGGCGCGGTGGCGGGGTGGGTCGATGCGGCGGGGCGCGTCATGGCGGGTCGGCGTGCGGGGCGGATCGCGGATGCTGACCCCGGTCGCACGGGCTGGCAAGCCGCACCGCGCGGTGTGCGCCCTCGTGAGCCGATCGGCATGCCGCATCCGCGGGATTCGCACGACGGCACGTCGGGCCTAAGGTGATCCCATGGTGCGCCGCATCCGCCGCCCGCACCGATCCACACCCAGGGAGCCACCCCATGACCGTCCGATCGATGCCCGCCGCCTTCGGCCTCGCCCTGTCCGTCCTCGCGGGGGCGCCCGCCCTCGCGCAGCAGGCCTCGGCCCCGCAGGTGCTCGCCGCCGTCGACGCATCGCGGGGTGCCGACCTCGCCGGTCTGCGCAGCCGCGCGTGGCGCGACGATGCCGGCGCGCAGATGTCGCTGGCGATGCGCCTGGGCGATGCCCACCGGCGCGGCGCCGACGCGTCGTCGCTGGTCGAGGCCGCGTACTGGGCGGGCCGGGCGTGGCAGGCGCCGGCGCCGGTGTCGCCCGCCCAGCTCGCCGCCTTCGTGTCGGCGAACTGCGGCTCGGCGACGATCGCGAGCCACTGGGTCTGCACGGAGGCCGAATGATCGGTGCGGCGGCTGCGGGCGCGCGCGACGCTCACATCCGCGGCACCGACATCCGCGACGCCTGGACTCGGACAATCGGCGCCTAGCCCGGCCCGCCCGGCCGTCTCGTCAGCCCGCGCGCAGCGCCTGCGGCGGGCGGGACGCAGGCGGGGACGCGTCCGGCGCATCCTGCAGCGCTTCGGGCATACGCTCGGTGTCGGGCGCCAGCGGATCGTCGGCGGCCACGACCCGGTCGCGCCCGCCGGCCTTCGCGCCGTACAGCCGCCGGTCGGCGGCCAGCAGCAGCGCCTCGAGCGTCCCGCCGTCCGCGGTGCTCGCCACGCCGATCGACACCGTGACCGGCATCGACAGCCCGAAGGACGCCGAGCGCACTGCGTCGCACAGCCGCAGCGCATGGGCGTGGCCTTCGTCGGGCGAGGCCTGCGGCAGCAGCAGGCAGAACTCCTCGCCGCCGTGACGCCCGATCACCGAGTTCGCGGGCGAGTGCTCGCGCAGCAGGCGCGCGAACTGAACCAGCACGCGGTCGCCGCTCACGTGGCCGTGGCGGTCGTTGACCTGCTTGAAGCGGTCCAGGTCGAGCATCAGCAGCACCGGCCGGCCGCCCTCGTCCAGCATCCGGCGGGCCTCGTCGACGAAGCTGCGCCGCGTGCGCAGGCCGGTCAGCACGTCGATGGTGGCCAGCCGCCACAGGTCGCCAGCGAGCCGGCCGTTGACCAGCCCGAGCAGGATCATCGCGTAGACCATCGGGCCGAGCGCGAAGACCGTGGGCATCAGCATCTGCAGCGGCCCCTCGACCATGCCGTCGACCGAGACCAGCGCCCCGTTGGTGGCGGTCACCGCGAACCGGAGCAGGTGTCCGATGGCGAACAGCACCATGAACCCGGCCGCCCAGCGCAGTGGCCCCAGCGCGTCGTCGCCGCGGCGCATCCGACCGAGCAGCAGCGGCACCGAGGCCGCGGCGAAGACCGCGTGCACCGCCGAGTTGAGCTGCAGCCGCGGCACGTACTGCGACGCATCGCTGCCGAGCAGCAGGTTCACCGCGAGCAGCGCGAGGTTGGTGCCGACGGCCAGCCAGGGCAGCGGGCGCGCCCCGGTGAGCCGCCGCACGCCCTCGTAGGTGAGCGCGGCCGCGCCGCTGCCGAGCGTGTTGGCGATCTGGAAGGACAGCAGGTCGGGAATCGCGCCGCGCAGCGCGATGGCGCCCATCGCCAGGCCGAACATCAGCTGCGAGCCGGCCGCCCAGCGCAGCCCCACCTTCGAGGGCAGGTGAAGGCCGCGGCTCGACCACAGCATCACGGTGCAGGCGAGCGAACTCAGGGACCCGACGAACAGGAGGGTCCGCACGTCGAAGACGAGCGTCATCGACGCATTGGGCCACGCCGGCGCCGCCGCCGTCCGGCGCGTGCGACGGTCAGCACCGCCAGACCGACGGACGCGCGGTTCCGCGCCAGAGGGGGGCCGACGGGCGGCGGTCGCCCGGGCGCGCTACAGTGCCTGCCGACGGCGGACCGGACCCGGGCGCCGACGACAGGAGACACGCATGGCGGCGGTGCGCACCGAGGTGGCGGGCAGCATCTGGAAGGTCGAGGTGACGGTCGGCCAGCGCGTGGCCGCGGGCGACGCGCTGGTCATCGTGGAGTCGATGAAGATGGAGATCCCCATCGAGGCACCGGCCGCGGGCACGGTCGCCGAAGTGCGCGTCGCCGAGGGCGAGCGGATCGCCGAAGGCGCGGTGGTCGTCGTGCTGTCGTAGGCGGCGCGGCTCAGGCCGGCACTTCTGTTCCGTCCCAGGCGAAGACGCGCCCGCTGTCGGCCGGGCCGAGGCGATCGAGCACCTCGAGCAGCTTCGCCGCCGAGTCGGCCGCCTCGAACAGCCGGCCCTCCGGGACGTTGGCCTGGAACGGCCGCGACAGCGCGCTGTCGACCGTGCCGGGATGCAGGCCCACGCACACGCCCTCGCGCGCGCTGCGGGCCCACTCGATGGCCGCGGTGCGCAGCAGCATGTTCAGCGCCGCCTTGGAGGCGCGGTAGCCGTACCAGCCGCCGAGCCGGTTGTCGGAGATCGAGCCGACCCGCGCCGATATCGCGGCGAACACCGCCCGGCCTTCGCGCGGCATCAGCGGCAGGAAGTGCTTGGCGACCAGCGCCGGACCGGTGGCGTTGACCGCGAACAGCCGCGCCAGCCGCGCCCCGTCGAGCATCGCCAGCGACTTCTCGGGGCGCAGCCCGTCGGGCGCGTGCAGCAGCCCGGTCGCCACGATCACCCGGCGCGGCGGCGCGAGCGTGCGGGCGAGCGCGGCGGCCGCGGCGATGCTCGCCTCGTCGGTGAGGTCGATGTGTGCCCGGACCACGCGGGTCGCGCCCGGGCCGGCCACGGTCTCGCCCGACGGTCCCGAGCGCGACAGCGCCAGCACCGTCGCGAACGCTCCGCCCGCGACGAGCGCCTCGACGAAGGCCGCGCCCAGCCCGCCTGTGGCGCCGACGACGACCGCACCGACCGGCTCGTCCCTCACAGCGACGCCGAGAACCCGCCGTCGACCACGAGCGTGTGCCCGTTGACGAAGGCCGCCTCGTCCGACGCGAGATAGGCCGCCGCCGCGCCGATCTCCTCGGGCCGTCCCCAGCGGCCGACCGGCGTGCGCCCGACCACCCAGCCGTCGAAGGCCGCGTCGTTCACCAGCGCGGTGTTCATCTCGGTGGCGAAGTAGCCCGGGGCGATGCAGTTGACCGTGATGCCCTTCGGTCCCAGCTCGACCGCCAGCGAGCGGGTCAGCGCGTGCACCGCGCCCTTCGACGCGATGTAGGCCGACACCGTCGGGCGCGCGGCGATCGCGGTCATCGAACCGGTGACGACGATGCGCCCGCGTCCGGCCGGCTGCATCACGCGCGCGGCCTCCTTGCACAGCGCCCAGACCGCGACGAGGTTGGTCTCGATCACGCGCCGGAAGTCCTCGATCGGGAAGTCGGCGATCGGGCTGCGATGCTGGATGCCGGCGTTGGCCACCAGGATGTCGAGCCGGCCGTGGCGCTCGACGGTGCGTGCGACCGCCGCCGCGCAGGCGGGCGTGTCGGTGACGTCGAAGACGGCGGCCTCGGCCTGCCCGCCCGCCGCCTCGATCTCGGCCACGCGGGCCTGGATCGCCGCCGCGTCGCGCGCGTTGAGCACCACCCGCGCGCCGTTGCGCGCCAGGGCCTGGGCCATCGCCCAGCCGAGCCCGCGCGATGCGCCGGTGACCAGTGCGACCTTGCCGTCGAGTCGGAACACGATGCCGTCTCCTCGTTGTGGAGGCGCAAGGATACCGGCCGGGCACGACGGCACGTGGCGAGGCCTGCCGTCCGAGCGCGGCGCCTCAGGCCTGCGCGCGCCTGCGTAGGCGCCCGGCGCGAAGCGTTCGGGCCCCGATCGCCCGCCCGCGCCGGCGGGGATAGTGACCGTTCGCGGCAGACGCGACGAACCGGTCGGCGAGGAGGGTGCAACAGCCCTCCGTGACGTGCACGGCCCGCCGTTCCGCGGCCCCTCCACGACACCTCGCCCGCCCGCCCCATGAACCCCGTCATCGATGCCGAGCTGAGCGCCCGTCGCCAGGTCGCCGACCTCTCCCTGCGCGCGCAGGCCCCCTTCCGGTGCCGGTTCTGCGCGGCCCCGCTGTCGCGCCTCGTCGCCGACCTCGGCATGCAGCCGCTCTCCAACGCCTTCCCCACCGCCGAGCAGGCGCTCGCCGCCGAGGTCTTCCATCCGCTGCGCGCGCTGGTCTGCGACGCCTGCGGTCTGGTGCAGACGCAGCAGGTCGAGTCGGCCGACCACATCTTCACCTCGGGCTACCCGTACTTCTCGTCGACCTCGGCGCCCTGGCTCGAGCATGCGCGCCACTATGCCGACATGGCGATCGGGCGCTTCGGACTCGATGGCTCCAGCCGCGTGGTCGAGATCGCGAGCAACGACGGCTACCTGCTGCGCTGGTTCCGCGACCGTGGCATCCCCTCGCTCGGCATCGAGCCCACCTTGAGCACCGCGCTCGCCGCCGAGGCGCTCGGCATCGAGGTGGTCCGCGAGTTCTTCGGCACCGCGCTGGCGTGGCGGCTGCGCGAGCAGGGCATCGTCGCCGACCTCATGCCCGCCAACAACGTGGTGGCGCACGTGCCCGACCTGCTCGACTTCGTCGAGGGCTTCACCGTGCTGCTCGCGCCGCAGGGCGTGGCGACCTTCGAGTTCCACCACCTGCTGAACCTGCTGCAGCAGCGCCAGTTCGACACCATCTACCACGAGCACTTCTACTACCACTCGCTCACCACCTTCTCGCGGATCCTCGCCTCGCGCGGGCTGCAGGTCTTCGACGTCGAGGCGCTGCCCACGCACGGCGGCTCGCTGCGCGTGTACGCGCAGCCCGCGGCCACCGGCACGCAGCCGCGCAGCCCGCGGGTGATCGGGCTGCTCGAGCGCGAGTACGCCGCGGGCCTGCTCGAACCGAGGACCTGGCGCTCGTTCGACGACGCCTGCTGCCGGATGAAGCGCGACATGCTGGCCTTCCTGATCCAGGCCCGGAACGAAGGCCGGTCGATCGCCGCCTGCGGCGCGGCCGCCAAGGGCAACACCTTGCTGAACTACGGCGGCGTGCGCACCGACTTCATCGACTACGTGGTCGACGACACGCCGAGCAAGCAGGGCCGGATGCTGCCCGGCACGCACATCCCGGTGGTGGCCGCCGAGCGGCTCGCCGAGACCCGGCCCGACTACCTGGTGATCCTGCCCTGGAACTGGCGCGACGAGTTCGTGCGCCGCTTCGCGCACATCCGCGAGTGGGGCGGGCGCTTCGTCGTGCTCACGCCCGAGGTCGAGGTCTTTTGAGCCCGGTGCCGCTCGTCGATGGCCGGCCCGCGCGGATCGGCGTCGTCGGCACCGGCTTCATCTCGCGCAGCCTGGTGCGCGCGCTGGGGGGGCCGCGCTGCGCCGACCTCGAGGTGGTGCGCGTGCTCACGCGGCGCGATCCGCGCACCGTCGAGCATCCCGCGGCCGATCGGCTGACCCGCTCGCTCGATGCGCTGCTCGAGGGCTGCGACCTCGTCTTCGAGTGCAGCGGCGATCCCTTCCACGCCACCACGGTGGTGGCGCGCGCCTTCGAGGCCGGCCGTCCCGTGGTCACGCTCAATGCCGAGTTCCATGTCACCACCGGGCCGCACTTCGTCGGCCGCGGCCTGGTCACCGAGGCCGAGGGCGACCAGCCGGGCGTGCTGGCCGCGCTGCGCGAGCGGGTGCTCGACATGGGCTTCGAGCCGCGGGTCTACGGCAACATGAAGGGGTTCCTGAACCTCGACCCCACGCCGGCCGAGATGGCGCACTGGGCGCATCGGCAGGGCCTGAGCCTCGCGCAGACCGTGGCCGCCACCGACGGCACCAAGATCCAGATCGAGCAGGCGCTGGTGGCCAACGCGTTCGGCGCCACCGTGTCGTGTCGCGGCATGGAAGGCTGGGCGCGCGACGACACCGAGCGTGCCGCGCAGGACCTCGCCCGCCTCGCCGACCTGCAGGTCGGCGCGCCGATCGCCGACTTCCTCGTCTCGCGCACCCAGGTGCCCGGCGTGTTCATCGTCGGCACGCACGACCCCGCGCAGGCCGAGGCGCTGCGCTACTACAAGCTCGGCGACGGGCCGTACTACGTGGTGACCAACCCGCACCACCTGGTCACCCTCGAGGCGGTGCGCACCGTGCGCCGGGTGCTGCGCGGCGAGGGCGCGTTGATCCACAACACCGCCCGCCCGGCGATCTCGGTGGCCGCCATCGCCAAGCGCCGGCTCGAGCCCGGCACGCGGATCGAGCGCGGCATCGGCGGCTTCGAGGTGCGCGGCGAGGCGGTGCGCGTCGACGAGGCGCCCGGCCACGTGCCGATCGGCGTGCTGCAGCCGGCGGTGCTGCGACGCCGGGTCGAGGCCGGCGGCGTGCTGCAGTGGGACGACGTCGACCTGCCGGACTCGCCGGTCGTCGACATCGTGCGGGCGATCTGCGCGCCCGCGCTCACCACGAGCGCGGCAGCGCCTTGAGCAGCACCAGGCGCCGGTCCTCCACGGCCACGTAGCCGCCCCCCGTCAGGTCCTTGAGCAGCCGGCTCACCATCTCGCGCGAGCAGCCGATCTCGCTGGCGAGCATCGCGTGCGTGGTGCGCTCCGGCACGCGGCGGCGCCCCGTGCCGTCGTCCACCGCCAGCGCCTCGAGCCGGCGCACCAGCCGCCCGTAGACGTCGAGCGTGGCCATGCCGCGCGCCGACTCCGTGGCCAGCCGCGCGCGGCGGATCACCCGCGAGATCAGCAGCAGCGCCAGGTCCGGGTCGCGGGCGATCTGCTCGCGCAGCGTCGGGCGGGTGATGACCGAGCAGGTGGCGGGCTCCACCGTGATCACGCTCGCCGAGCGCGGCCCGCCGTCGAGCGACATCTCGCCCACGCACTCGCCCGGACCGTGGACGTTGAAGGTCACCTCGCGGTCGCGGGCGCCGTCGCCGCCGGAGGAGAACACCCGCAGCCGGCCGGTCAATACGACGAACAGGGTATCGCCGGTGTCGCCCTCGTCGATGACGATGGTGCCCCGGCGGTACCGGCGCACGACCCCGCGCTCGGCGAGGGCGCGCAGGGAGGGGTCGGTGACGGAGCCGAAAGGATCAGTGGCGGGGGGCGCGGCGGCGGATCTAGGCATGGCGGTTGACCGGATCGGACGATCGAGTGTGTCGACAATGGGGCCGATGGTGTCAAATCGTGACGGGGAAACTAGAATCGGCCGAGGTGGCACCGTCTCTCGCTGGACAAGCCTGCCCCCGTCCTCCCACTTTGCCGATCGCCCCGCGGTCGTCCCGCGACGATGGAACGGTCCCCGCCTCCCGCCACGTTCGACGAACGCCTCGCCTCTTCGACGGGCCGCCAGCGCGGGACCATCGTGGTGGTCGACGTCGTCGAATCGGTGCGGCTCATCGAGCAGGACGAGGCCGGTGCGGTCGCGCGCTGGCAGGCCCTCGCCGAAGCCGTCGTGCACCGCGTGCTGCCCGGTACGGGCGGACGTCTCGTCAAGAGCCTCGGTGACGGGATGATGCTCGACTTCCCCGACACCCGGCGCGCGGTCGCCGCCGCCTTCGCGATCCAGCAGGTCTGCTCCGAAGTGAACGAAGGCGTCGCCGACCCGCGCCGCAGGATGTGGGTGCGCATCGGCGCGCACGTCGGTGAGCATGTCGTCGACGCGCGGGACGTGTACGGCCACAGCGTCAACCTCGCCGCGCGCCTGACCACGGTCGCCGGTCCCGGCGAGATCGTCGTCAGCGCCGAGGTCCGCGACCAGGTCACCGACACGCTCGACGCGCAGATCGAGGACCTCGGTGACTGCTGGCTCAAGCATGTATCGGAGCCGGTGCGGGTGTACCGCCTGGGCCCGCCGGGGCCCGAGCCGACCGTGGAGCCCGCCGCCGAGGCACACGCGCTGCGTCCGACGATCGCGGTGATCCCGTTTGCGGCCCGGGCCTGCCACGCGGACGAGGCGGTGCTCGGCGAGATCATCGCCGACGAGGTCATCGGCGCGCTCTCGCGCTCGGCTGACGTCGACGTGATCTCGCGGCTCACCACCACCGCCCTCCGAGGGCGCGAGACATCGCCAGCCCTGCTCGCCGAGCGGCTGGGCGCCACCTACGTGCTGTACGGGCACTACCGCGTGTCGGGCGCGCGAGTGATCGTCACCGCCGAGCTGTGCCACGCACGGAGCGCGAAGGTCGTCTGGAGCGACACCTTGCGCGCGAGCACCGCGTCGGTGATCTGGGGCGAAGCGCCGCTGTTCGAGCATCTGGTCGACGCGGTGAGGAGTGCGCTGGTCGCCACGGCGCTGCAGCGCGTGCAGACGCAGGCCCTGCCGACGCTCGAGAGCTTCAACCTGCTGATGGCCGCGATCGCGCTGATGCACCGGCAGTCGCCGAGCGACTACGGGCGGGCGCGCCGAGCGCTCGAGCTGGTGATCGACCGCGCGCCCCGCCAGGCGATTCCGCGCGCGTGGCTCGCGAAGTGGCACGTGCTGCGGCTGATGCAGGGCTGGACATACGACCCGGCCGAGGACGGGCAGGCGGCGCTCGACGCGACCCGGCATGCGCTCGATCTCGACCCCGAGTGCTCGCTCGCGCTCGCGATCGACGGACTCGTTCAGACGCACTTCACCAAGCGGCTCGACATCGCGCAGCACCGCTTCGAGGGCGCGCTCGCGGCGAACCCGAACGACTCGCTCGCATGGCTGCTCAAGGGGACGCTGCATGCGTTCCGGGGCGAGGGCCGCGACGCGCTGCACGACTCGCGCCGCGCGCTCAAGCTCTCGCCGCTGGATCCGCTGAAGTACTACTACGACTCGCTGGCGGCAAGCGCCGCGGTCGCCGGCGGCGAACCGGTCCGGGCGATCGAGCTCGCGCAGCGCTCGCTGAGGGCCAACCGCCGTCACACGTCGACGCTGCGGGCACTCGCGATCGCGCAGTGGCAGGTCGGTCGCCACGAGGACGCGCGTGTGTCGATCGCGGAGCTCAGGCGGCTCGAGCCGGAGCTCACCGTGTCGAAGTGGCGTGTCCGATCACCGAGCGCCGGGTTCCCGATCTGTGACGACTGGGCGAGTGTCCTGTCCGCGGCGGGTCTGCCGCACTGATTCGCAATCCGCATCCTTCCCCACCACGAGCCGGGGACCATGGCGTCCTCGCACCAAAGGAGAACGAGCAGTGAGCGGCATCTCGGGCATCAGTGGCATCAGTGGTATCTCGGGCATCTCGGGCATCTCGGGGATCAGCGGCATTTCCGGCATCAGCGGCATCTCCGGCTCGGGGCTCGGCGGCGCACCGCTCGACGCCCTGATCCGACACCGCGAGGCTATCGCCGGTCCGTGGCTCGGTGTCACCTCCGGCGCGAACGAGCTGCCGCCCGACAAGGCCGAGCACCTCCGGCGCAGCCCGCCCGACATCCGTGCCTGGGCGCTCGACCAGGAGGTGCTGTCGAGCCTGCGGGTCACCTACGACGGATCGGGCGCCGCGGGGAATCCTGCGCGCCACGCGTGCGTGGTGTGGCACGCCGAGGTCGCGCCGCCCTCGACCGAGGCCACCGTCGCGAAGCTGGTCGAGATCGTCCGGCCGCCGTTCGCCACGTTCCAGGCGCAGCTCAGGCGAGTCGAGGAGTACGCCGACCTGCGCGAGGACCGGGCGCTCGAGATCGCCTCTCAGGTCGGGCCTCAGGCGGCCTACTGGGAGACGGTGCTGAACCTGCGCCCTTGGCAGCATCCGCGCACCCTCGAGCTCGCGCTGCTGACGCTGCGCATCGCCAATGCCGTCGCGCAGCGCACCAAGCTCATCCTCGCGTGCCGCCGTCCGGTCGAGCTGTCGGCCCAGATCCAGCCGATGCTGCCGACGCCGGGCCACGGCGCGCTGCCGAGCGGTCACGCGAACGAGGCGTTCGCGGTCGCGACCGTGCTCGGTGCGCTCGCGTCGAACGCGGGCGCGAACGCCTCGTCGGCGAACCCCGGCGCCGCGATGATGCCGATGCTCTACCGGCAGGCCGCGCGGATCGCGACCAACCGGACGATCGCGGGCCTGCATTTCCCGGTCGATCACGCGGCCGGCCAGATGCTCGGCCTGTCGATCGCCGAGTACCTGCTCGCGCGCTGTGGCGCGGCGCCCGGCAACGGGCTCGCCACCTGGACCTTCGACGGCATCGCCTACCCGGCCGATCTCGAGCACGAGTACGACCGGCAGTTCGATGCCACGCTGAGCGCGCGCCTCGCGCCCGGAGCCGCCGACCTGCCCGCGTACGTGAAGGGCGAGGCCCTCGGCGTCGCCGTGCCGCCCTCGCCGCTGCTGCAGTGGCTGTGGGCCGCGGCCAAGGCCGAATGGACCGCCTGAGGAGACCGCCATGGCGCTCGACTGGCGCAACGTCACCGATGCCGCGGGCGACCCGAGGCGCGACGCCTACGGGCTGCCGCCGATCGCCGCGCGGATCGACCCGAACCTGAACCGGGCCGTCCTGACCGGCTTCGCGGACTTCGAGGAAGGTGCGGCCAAGCGCACCTGGTTCTCGATGCTGATCGAGCTCAAGCACGTGACCGCGAAGCAGTTCGCGCGCGGCGACTGGCAGGCGCACGCAGCCGTGCCGGTCGGATGGCGCGACTGGATGAAGATCCCGGCGTGGTACGCGGATCCGCCGGCCGGCCTCGACCAGACCTACTGGCTGACGGCGCGCGTCACCGACGAGTTCTTCCGACAGCTGCACGACGCCGACTCGGCACTGTCGCGCTGCGTGCTGCGATTCGGCTTCGGCTGGTCGCCCGATCGCGGCGACCTGCGCTGCGACGGCGATCCGGCGCCGGACCCCGCGCCCGCAGCGCGGCCCTGGAAGCCGGGCGATCCCGTGATCGTCGGCGTGATCGACGACGGCATCGCCTTCGCGCATCGGCGCTTTCGCCGCGCCGATGGCAGCTCGCGGGTCGAGCACTTCTGGGACCAGCGCGAGCGCCAGGGTGACGGGCCGATCGATGCCTCGCGCTGGAAGAAGGCCGCGCCGGTGCCGTTCGGTGTCGAGCTCGATGCGAGCGCGCCCGACGGCATCGACGCGCGCCTGCGTCGGGCGTCGGGTGCGGCGCGCGGTGAGGCGGGCCCGATCGCGGCCGGCCTGCTCGACGAGGACCGGCTCTATCGCGACGCCGGCCAGCGCGAGGTCGGACGCCGGGCGCGGCACGGGACCCACGTGATGGATGTCGCCTGCGGCGCCGCGCCGGACGACGCGGCCGCGCCGTCGATCCTCGCGGTCCAGCTGCCCAGGCCGGTGGCGCTCGACACCACCGGCCACCTGCTCCCGACGCACGTGATGGAGGGGCTTCGCTTCATCCTGGACCGGGCCGACCGGATGGGTGGCGCGGTCCGCGCGGACGGACCCGTCGACCCCGATGCCACCGACCCCCGCGTGCCGGTCGTCGTGAACCTGAGCTACGGCACGATCGCAGGCCCGCAGGACGGCTCGTCGCTGCTCGAGCAGGCCATGGACGAGCTGATCGTCCAGCGCACCGCGGCCGGTCATCCCTTCGCGATCGTGATGGGTGCGGGCAACCACCTGCTCGCCCGGGCGCACGCCACCGTGAGCCTCGGGCTGCGCGAGGAGGCGATCCTGGAGTGGCGGGTGCCGGCCGATCACCCCGGCTCGACCTTCATGGAGATCTGGCTGCCGATGCCGAGCCTCGACGTCCCGCAGCCGGAGATCGAGGTCTCGCTGCTGGCCCCGATCGAGGCCACGAACGCGGCACAGGCCGTCAAGCGCGGCCGCGTGTGGGAGTGCGTCGAGACCTCGCCGCGCCCGGGGGGCTCGCCGGGCGACGCGGTGATCGCGACAGTCGACTACCGTACCGCCGGACTCCACAAGAATCCGGAGGTCATGTCGTTCTGGTGCGATCGCGACATGGTGCTGCTGTCGGTCTCGCCGACGCGTCGCTCGGGCGGCCTGCGTGCGAGCGCGCCGTCGGGCACCTGGCGGGTGCTCGTGCGCAACGTCGGACGGCCCTGCACGATCGACGCCTGGATCCAGCGCAACGACGCGCCGTTCGGCTTCACGCGGCGCGGTGTGCCGTCCCGCTTCGAGGATCCGGCGTACGGGGTGCACGACCGTATCGGTCGTCCGGTCGAGACCGATCCCGATGTGCCGCTCGGCCCGGTGCGCCGGCGCAGCACGCTGAACGCGCTCGCGACAGGCCACCGGACGCTGGTGGTCGGTGCCGCCCGGCGCAACGCCGCGCGGCTGGGCGATCGCCCCGCGCCCTACGCGAGCTCGGGTCCCGGGTTCGCGATGCAGCCGGCCGGCGCGCCGGACCGATGGGGACCGGATGCCGCCGCGGTCGCCGACGACGGCGCGGTGCATCGCGGCGTGATCGGTGCCGGTACGCGCAGCGCGGGCGTGGTGGCGCTGAACGGCAGCAGCGTCGCGGCGCCGCTGGCCACCCGCGCGGTCGCGCAGACGATGGCCAAGGGCTGGCCCGCCGATCGGCCCGCGCTCGCCGGGCTCGTCGAGGTCGAAGCTCAGGCGCTCGCCGACCTGCAGCGGATCGGGCGTGGCGTGATCGACCTGCGTGTGCCCGGACGCGTCGAGCGGTTAGGCCGGTTCAGGCCGGACAAGCCCTGACGCGGGTGTGTCAGGCCGCCGGCGGCCAGGCGAACTGCTTCGCGCACAGCGCGGCCAGCGCGCCTCGGTCCATCGGCGGCACGGCGCGCACGCAGCGCGAGGTGCTGCGCGCCGTGCGCGCCGGCTGGCTGTCTCGGGGCGGCAGCGCGCCCGTGGGCGCGACCGTGCGCAGCGGTCCGTCGATGCGTCGCGACGGACCGCCTTCCGGCGGCGAACCCTGCGGGCGCGGCGCGAGCGACAGCACCGCGTGTCCGGGCATCGGCGGCAAGTGCAGCGCCTCCACCACCAGCTCCCGCATGCTGTGCGTGCCGGTCTTCTCCAGCAGCGACTTGATCTGGCTGCGCACCGTGCCCTCGCTCGAGCCGCGGCGCGCGGCGATCTGCGGCGGGCGGTCGCCGAGGACGAGCTGCTGCATCACGTCGGTCTCGCCCTCGGTGAGCCTGCGCTCGCGGGCATAGGCGCGCAGCGCGGGCCACTGCTGGCGCTCGCCGGTCTGCAGGGTGGCCAGCAGCACGGCGCAGCCGTCGGCCTCGCGGGTCCAGCAGGCGAGCGCCAGCTTCGTGCCGGGCACGCCGCCGCCGAGGCACAGCATCCGCGGCGCGCCCTCGGCCACCTCGGC
>JAIYAG010000362.1 GCA_027489195.1 Burkholderiales bacterium
CTGGGCGGGCTGGGCAACGACACGGTCGAAGGCCGTGCGGGCGCCGACACGCTGGATGGCGGCGACGGCACCGACACGCTGAGCTACGAGAACTCGACGCTCGGCGTGACGGTCGACCTGGCGCTGGCGACGGCCCAGGGCGGCCTGGGCGACGGCACCGGCGACGTGGTCGCCAACTTCGAGAACCTGACCGGCTCGGGCAGCGCCGACACGCTGTGGGGCACCACCGGCGCGAACGTGATCAACGGCGGCGGTGGCGACGACGTGCTGCGCGGCCGCGGCGGCGCGGACACCTACGAGGGCGGCTCGGGCACCGACACCGTCGACTACTCGTGGGCGGGCAGCGCGATCGGCGTCAGCCTGAACCCCGGCAGCTGGGGCATCCTGTCGACGAACACGGGCGCAGCGGCGGGCGACACCCTCGCGAACGTCGAGAACGTCACCGGCACCGGCTCCAACGACACCATCATCGGCTCGGCCGGCGCGAACACGCTCATCGGCGGCGACGGCGACGACGACCTGCGCGGTGGCGGCGGTGCCGACACCATCCAGGGCGGCCTCGGCAACGACAGCGTGTACGTGCAGGGCAACACCGGCGGCTCGTACGACGGCGGTGTCGGCACCGACACGCTCACCTGGACCAACGGCACGACCGCGGTGGTCGCGAGCCTCACGGCCGGCACCGCGACCGTCGGTGCCTCGACCCTGCTGCTCTCCAACTTCGAGAACCTGACCGCCGGCGACGGTGCCGACACCCTCACCGGCGATGGCGCGGTGAACGCGATCTCGGGCGGCGTCGGCAACGACGTCATCGAGGGTCGCGCGGGTGCCGACACGCTGGACGGCGGCGACGGCACCGACACCGCCTCCTATGCGAACTCGGCGACCGGCGTCACCGTCGACCTGACGACCGCCGGCGCCCAGGGCGGCGCGGGCGATGCGACCGGCGACGTGCTGGCGAACTTCGAGAACCTCACCGGCTCGGCGCAGGCCGACACGCTGCGCGGCAACAGCAGTGCGAACGTGCTGACCGGCGGTGACGGCAACGACGTGCTCGAGGGCCGCGGCGGCGCCGACACGATCGAAGGCGGCGTCGGCACCGACACCGTCAGCTACGGGAACTCGACGGCCGGCGTCACGGTGAACCTCGGGCTGACCACGGCCCAGACCTCGACCGGCGACGCCTCGGGCGACATCCTCGGCAACATCGAGAACCTGGTCGGCTCGGGCCAGGCCGACACCATCGTGTCGGCCTTGGGCGCGAACGCGATCGACGGCGGCTCGGGCACCGACACGATCAGCTATGCCGGTTCGACGCTCGGCGTCACGGTCGACCTGTCGCTGGCGGTCGCGCAGACCTCGTCGGGCAACGCGTCGGGCGACCTGCTGTCCAACTTCGAGAACCTGACCGGCTCGTCGCAGGGCGACACGCTGCGCGGCGAAGCGGGTGTCAACGTCATCAACGGCGGCGACGGCAACGACGTCATCGAGGGCCGCGCGGGCGCGGACACGCTCGACGGCGGCAACGGCACCGACATCGCGAGCTACGCGAGCTCGACGGCCGGCGTGACGGTGAGCCTGCTGACGGCGGGCGCGCAGGGCGGCGCGGGCGACGGCACGGGCGACGTGCTGACGAACTTCGAAGGCCTGACCGGCTCGGCGCAGGCCGACACGCTGACCGGCAACGACTCGGTCAACACCCTCGGCGGCGGCGACGGCGACGACCTGCTCGACGGGCGCGACGGCGGCGACACGATCGACGGCGGCGTGGGCACCGACACGGTGACCTACGCGAACTCGGGTACGGGTGTGAACGTGGACCTGTCGCTGTCGAGCGCACAGGCCGCGGGTGGCCACGGCGCGAGCGACGTGCTGTCGAACATCGAGAACCTGACCGGCTCGGGCCAGGCCGACACGCTGCGCGGCAGCGCGGGCGTCAACACGATCCTGGGCGGGCTGGGCAACGACACCATCGAAGGCCGTGCGGGCGCCGACACGCTCGACGGCGGCGACGGCACCGATACCGCGACCTATGCGAACTCGACCGTCGGCGTCACCGTCGACCTGACGGTCACCGGCGCGCAGGCGGGACTGGGCGACGGCACCGGCGACGTGCTGACCAACTTCGAGAACCTGACCGGCTCGGCGCAGGCCGACACGCTGCGCGGCAACAGCGGCGTCAACGTGATGACCGGCGGCGACGGCAACGATGTGCTGGAGGGCCGTGAAGGCGGCGACACCCTCGACGGCGGCAACGGCACCGACACGGTGACCTACGCCGCATCGACCGCCGGCGTCACGGTGAACCTCGGCCTGGGCACCGCGCAGGTCTCGACCGGCGACGCCTCGGGCGACGTGCTGAGCAGCATCGAGAACCTGACCGGTTCGGGCCTGGACGACGTGATCACCGCGTCGTCGGCGGGCAACGTCATCGACGGCGGTGCCGGCACCGACACGATCAGCTACGCGGGCTCGTCGCTCGGCGTGACGGTCGACCTGAACGTGAGCACGACCCAGACCTCGAGCGGGGACGCGGCCGGCGACATCCTCAGCGGCTTCGAGAACCTGACCGGCTCGGGCCAGGCCGACACGCTGCGCGGCACGGCCGCAGCGAACACGATCCTGGGCGGGGTGGGCAACGACGTCATCGAGGGCCGCGGCGGCGCGGACACGCTCGACGGTGGCGATGGCACCGACACCGCGAGCTACGCGGGCTCCACCGCCGGCGTGACCGTGAGCCTGCTGCTGGCCACGGCGCAGGGCGGCGCGGGCGACGGCACCGGCGACGTGCTGACCAACTTCGAGAACCTGACGGGCTCGGCGCAGGCCGACACGCTGACCGGCAACAACGCGGTCAACACGATCGTCGGCGGCGACGGCAACGACGTGCTCGACGGGCGCGA
>JAIYAG010000282.1 GCA_027489195.1 Burkholderiales bacterium
ATCGAACCAGCCGAACATCAGCGTCGGGCACAGCACCGGGCAGCGGATGACGCTCTCGAGCACCATGGTCTCCTGCTGCTTCTTGCTGTTCGTGTAGAAGTCGTCGGCCGCCGAGTCGACCACCGACGAGCTGATGTGCACCAGGTACGGCACCGCATGCGCGCGGATCGCATCGAGGACGTGCCGCGTCGCGTCGGGGTTGTTGCGCTGGAAGTCGTCCCAGACCGGCCCGCCGATCTGCGCCTGCAGCATCACCACCGCATCGGCGCCCTCGAAGTGCCGCGACCACGCGCCGGGCTCGGCGAGGTCCGCGTACTCGGCGACGACATCGGGCTGCAAGCGCCCGAGGATCTCGAGGTTCGTGCGGTGCTTGTCGAGCACGACGAGGTTCGTGTAGCCGCGGGCCCGGAGTCGCGCGACGAGGTTCTGGCCGACGAGGCCGGCGCCGCCGGGGAGGAGGATCTTCTGGTCGGTCCGGATCATCGGGGGGTCCACGGCTGCGGTGCGCGCCTGCAGGTGGGGCGGGGACGCAGGCGCATGTCGGCAGCCCGGCGAGCGCCCTCGTGCCCGGCGGCCGATGATACTGGATCGGGGCGCGCGAGCGGCCCGGGCGGCGGGCCGCAGGGCATGGCCGGTCAGAGGTTCATGCGGTCGAACACGACGCGCGGCAGGTGCCGGACCACCATCATGATCAGCGCCCACTTGCCGGGCGCGTAGACCACCGGGCGCCCCCGGGCGGCGCCGTCGACGATGTCCCGCGCGACGTCCTCGACCGGCGCGAGCGCCGCGCCCGCGCCGCGCAGGTGGGCGGTCATCGGCGTGTCGGTCGGACCCGGCTTGACCAGCACGATCCGTACGGCCGTGCCTGCCGCGCGATGCTGCAGGCCCTGCATGTAGCGGGTCACCAAGCCCTTGGCCGCGCCGTAGGCGTAGTTGGAGCGGCGGCCGCGGTCGCCCGCGACCGAGCCGAGCACCACCAGCGTGCCGGCGCCGCGGGCGAACATGCCTGCCGCGAAGGCCTCGGCGAACATCGCGGGCGAGACGCCGTTGACCACCAGCGCCGCCTCGCAGGCGGCGGGCTCGTCCTGGCAGCGGGCCTGCTCGGGCAGGCTGCCGTGGGCGACCAGCACCAGGTCCGGGGGGCCCGGCTCGCTCGCGCGGCGCACGGCGTCGGCGATGGCCTCGGCACCGACGAAGCCGGCGACGAGGACGTCGACCCGGGTCGCGCCACGCACCCGCAGGTCGGCGGCGATGTGCTCGGCGCGCCCGGCGTCGCGCACGACCAGCACGAACGAGGACGGCGCCTCGGCCGCCCACAGGCGGGCGCAGTGCTCCGCGATCGACGAGGTGGCGCCGACGATCACGATGCGGCGGGCAGTCGGCATGTTCAATGTCCCATCAGTCGACGCGACATCGCCGAACTCAGCTTCGGGTCGCAAAAGCGCAGGAAGTCGCCGAGGCGCGGATAGCCCGCCTCGAACAGCGCGCGGCTCATCCGCGCGTCCTTGGCCGCGTACAGCCGCCCGCCGGCCTCGCGCACGATCGCGTCGAGCCGCTCGAGGAGCGCGACGGTGGAGGCGCCCCGGTTGGGGAAGTCGAGCGCGAGCGTGACCCCCGGCATCGGAAAGCTCAGCAGGCCGATGCCCGGCCGCGCGCCGAAGGTCTTGAGTACCGCGAGGAACGAGCCCTCGCCGCTGCGGGCGATCGCGTCGAGCATCGCGCCGATCGCATCGTGGCCGACGGCGCGCGGCACGACGCACTGGTGCTGGAAGAAGCCGCTCGGGCCGTACATCCGGTTCCAGTCGGCCAGGTGGTCGAGCGGATAGAAGAACGGCCGGTAGTGCGCCGTCGACGGGCCGGCAGACATCCGGTTCAGCGCGTAGTACGCCGCGTTGAACAGCCGCAGCGACAGCCCGTTGACCAGCGACACCGGCGGCACGAAGGGCATCGCGCGGCGGCGCTCGGCGGGCACGGCCCGCAGCCGCTCGGGCGAGTGCTTGCCACGCATGAACAGCCCCCGGGTCCGACTGCCCGACAGTCCGCCCGCCAGTCCGCCCGACAAGCAGTCGATCCAGGACACCGTGTACTCCCAGTCGGCCTCGGACGCGTCGGCGAGCTCGAAGAAGGCCTGCAGGCCGACGAAGGGCACAGTCTCGGTGTCGAGCCAGGGCCCGTCGACCGGCATCAGCTGCAGCTCGGCCTCGGCGACGATGCCGGTGAGTCCCATCCCGCCCACCGTGGCGGCGAACCAGTCCGGCCGTTCGTGCGGCCCGCATTCGAACGACTCGCCGTCGGTGCGCACCAGGCGCAGGCGCAGTACGTGCTCGCCGAACGCACCCCGCACATGGTGGTTCTTGCCGTGCACGTCGTTGGCGATCGCGCCGCCGACGGTGGCCATCCAGGTGCCCGGGGTGACCGGCAGGATCCAGCCGCGCGGCACCGCGAACTGCTGGATCTGGCCGAGGCGCACACCCGCCTCGCAGCGCAGGCGGCCGGTGGCCGCGTCGAACGACACGAACCGGTCGAGCCCGGCAGTGAGCCAGGCGCCGCCGCCGGGGTTCAGGCACACGTCGCCGTAGCTGCGCCCCATCCCGTACGCGATGCCCGACGGGCCGTCGGCCAGCTGCCGCGCGATCGACTCGCGGTCGAACAGCGCGCGGGCCTCGTGGGGCCAGCTGCCCAGACGGCCCCACGAGGCCAGGTTCACCACGGCAGCCCCGCGGACGCGAGCGCCAGGACGGCCCCGAAGGCCATGCCGGCGCCCAGGCTCGCGGGATCCTTCACCGCGAACACCAGCGGATCGTCGTTCATCAGCCCGCGGCTCGCCTGGAGCCAGACCCAGCTGATCCAGAAGATCAGGATCGGGACCGTGCTGCCGGCGACCTCAGGGTACCGGTACAGCAGCATCACCGCGTCGCTGTTCAGGTAGAGCGCGAGCACCACCGCCGAGCCGTAGCCCGACGCGACGCCGAAGGCGAGGACGAGCGGTGCGTCGGCGGTGAAGTAGCCGCGTCCGTGCGCCTTGGCCTGGCCGCTGCCGGCCTGCACCAGCAGCTCGGCATAGCGCTTGATGAACGCGAGCGACAGGAACAGGAACATCGAGAATGCGAGCATCCAGAACGACAGGGCCTGCCCGGCCGCGGCGGCGCCCGCCACGATGCGCAGGGTGTACAGCATCGCCAGCGTCAGGCAGTCGACCAGCACCAGGCGCTTGAGGAGCATCGAATACGCGCAGGTCAGCAGGAAGTAGCCGGCCAACCAGGGCAGGAACGCCGGCCCGGCCGCCATGCCGAGCGCCGCGCTGGCCAGCAGCAGCAGGGGCGCAGCGGCCACCCCTCGCCAGACCGGCACCCTGCCCGATGCGAACGGCCGGTTCCGCTTGCGCGGGTGCAGCCGATCGCTCTCGAGGTCGAGCAGGTCGTTGACGATGTACACCGCCGAGGCGCACAGGCTGAACGAGAGGAACGCGACCATCAGCGTGCCGAGCGTCTCGAGATCGCCGAGCCGGTGTGACGCGACCATCGGCACGAACAGCAGCAGATTCTTCAGCCACTGGTGGACGCGCAGCATCCGCCGCCATTCGCGCCAGCCCGTCGGCAGGCGGGGGAACTCCAGCTCGACCGGGCCCTGCTCGCGTGCGCGGCGCACGACCTCGGACGGCGCGTCGACCACGACCGCATGGCGCGCGCGCGCCCAGACCGCGAGGTCGGCAGCGGCGTTGCCGGCGTAGTCGAAGCCGGCCGGCCCGAAGCGCTCGACCAGCGCGACGGCCTTGTTCGGACCGGAGAGATTCGTCGTGCCGTCGCTCGCGATCACGTCGTCGAAGATGCCGAGATGCGCGGCGACCGCCGAGGCGA
The DNA here is from genome assembly GCA_027489195.1 of Burkholderiales bacterium. Lineage (GTDB taxonomy): Bacteria > Pseudomonadota > Gammaproteobacteria > Burkholderiales > Burkholderiaceae_E > UBA4615. Next base: position 3,858 of record JAIYAG010000282.1, read on the forward strand.
CGGATACGTCGGCCGCGGTGCACAGGATCAGCGGCCGCCCCGCCGCGCGCTGCTCGCCCAGCCAGTGCAGCAGGTCGGCGCGGTAAGGCAGCGTGGCCGGATCGAGCTCGACCCGCGACGCGATCCGCCGCTTCAGCGCAGCCTTCCCGTCCGCCAGCCACAGCGGGATGCGCAGCACGTCGAGGGGGCGGTCGTGCAGCAGCCGGATCGTCGACTCGTGCAGCGTGTCGGTGCAGATCAGCGTTCCGTCGAGGTCGACGACGAGGGGCACCGGCTTCATCACACTCACCATGATCGGTCCAGATTGCCGACGCTACGCCACCGGTCGATCGCGGACGGCCGGTTCCCGCCGAGATCGGCCACCCGCTGGGTGGGTTCGCCCCCGGGGGCACCCGGCCGCCCCCCGCAGCGCCGCGAACAGCGGGCACCTATGGCGGTCTCCCCGGCAGGGGGCGAGGATCGAGGCCCGGCCGAGCGACGCCTGCCGCCGCCCGGCGTGGCGCGCGAGCCCGGTGCGCTCTCCCCTCCGGGAAGAAGGGAAGCGCCCGGCGCCGGCTCACTTCGTCAGGACGAAATAGAACTCGATGCCCGGCTCCGCGCCGTCGATGACCCGATGCGACCAGACCGACGACCATCGGCACAGCGATCGGTTCACGTGCTCGACCATTGCGCCGAAGGACTCGTGGGTCCAGACGTGCACGTGCAGGTCGCCGCGCCGCGCGAACTCCTCGTCGACCTTCGCGCGCAGCTGCTCGGCGGGCGTCTCGAACGCCAGCCGATAGAACTCGTCGTAGTGCTCGTAGTCGCGCTTGGACTGCGGATCCAGGTGGTCCTGGATCAGGTGGTCGAGCTCGGTCAGCGGGCGGGCCCGGTCGAAGGTGCGCGACGGCTCCGGTACGACCAGCACCAGCCGTCCGCCGGGCCGCAGCTTGCGGTGCGCATTGACCAGCGTCCCGATCGGATCGAAGACGTGCTCGATGACGTGGCACCCGATGATGAAGTCGAGGCTGGCATCGCCGACGTTGTCGAAGTCGTCGAAGTCGGTGAGGATGTCCGGGCGCACGAGATCGAACTCGGTCTGCCCGGGATAGAGCTCCGCCACCAGCTGCTGGTGCGGGATCCGGTCGCCGTAGCGGACCGCGCAATGCAGCGGCACCGGGAACGGCGAGGCGCCTGCGCCGACCTCCAGCCCGTCACCGCGCAGCGACGACGCGATGAGTTCGCGCATGCGGGCGCTCGAATCGGCAGCCGGCGCCTCGTCGAGGGTCTGCACGCCCCGTGGCGGCAGCCAGCCCCCGATCTGGAATGCCTGCAGCACCGTATCGCCGACCTGCATCAGGTCGTCCGGCCAGCGCAGGCCGTAGCCCGCGAGCCGGTCGACCGAAGGCACGTAATGGCGCCGGCCTCGCACGCAGACATAGACCTTCTCGCCGAACACGCCGCCTCGGGACTGCAGCAGCGCGAGGCCGGGGATGCGCGGCGGGGTCGACGACGCCGCTTGCACGGGGTTCTGGGACACGGTCATGACAAGGTCTCCGGGTCGTGCATGAAGCGAGCCACCTGCTCGAGTGCCGCCGACCAGTCGCCGTGCTCGCGCGCGATCAGGTCGGCCGCCCGTCGACGGACGGGCTCGTATCGTTCGTACCCCTCCAGGGCCTCGACGAGGGTCTCGGCCAGACACGACGCGGTCGGCTGGGCGAGCAGGCAGTTCTCGCCGTGCTTGAGGAACCAGTCGTTCGCGGTGTTGCGGTTGGAGACGACCAGCGTACCGCAGGCCATGAGCTCGAACGGCAGATAGGAGGGATGCTTGGTCATCATCATCGCCAGGCCGACGTGACAGCTGCGGTACAGCGCCCCGGTCTCGGCATAGGGCAGCATGCCCTGGGTGGTGACCACGCCCTCGAGCTGATAGTCGGCCGGACTCCAGCTGGCGCCGGCGCAGACGATCTCGACGCCGTCGCCCATCCTGCGCTTGACGATGCGGAACGCCGCCGCCGCCAGCTCGAAGCCGTTTCGCGGCGTGCCCGGCCGCGCGTAGTAGAACAGCCGCCGCGGCCCGGTCGCGGGGGGCGGCTCGCCGGGACGGAACACGGTCGTGTCGATGCTCGGGGTCAGCACCACCGCCCGACCGCCGTACTCGCGCTCGAAGATGTCGCGCACGCCGATCGTGTTGGCGATGCCGTGGAAACCGAAGCGGTAGGTGAGCTCCGCCTGCGCGTAGGTGCTGCCCGCCGGATAGAACAGCGGCTCGTAGTCCTGGATCATGTAGAACTTCAGGGCCGCGTTGCGCACGCCGAGCAGCACGAACGCGGTCGTCCACAGGGTGGCGACCGAGTAGTCCGCGGCGGGAATCGCCTCGAGCGCGGCCGCGGAGTCCAGTGCCCTGACCTCCGAGCCGGCCAGGGGCGCGAACGCCTCGCCGATCTTGGCGCCCAGCGCGGCGGTGTCGCAGGCGCCGCAGATGAGGAATCGCTGCGCCACCCCGTCACGCGACTTCAGCTGCGCGGCGAGCCGCAGGATGGTCATCACGCCGCCGTAGTACGGACTGTCGAAGACCGGCAGGTACCAGTTGCAGGTTCGGTCGGCGATGCGGGGCGCGAGGCGCTCGGGATGCTGCTGGGGCCGTTCGAGCGACGCGCGGTCGCAGTCGACCCACTGCGCCAGCCCCATGGCGTCGCGCGTGTAGCCGTCCCAGATGCCCGTGTTGCCGGTCACGACGGAACCGATCGGCGCCAGGCCGACCCGCCGCAGGGCCGACCGGGCCATCCGCTTGAAGGTGGAGTTCACGGTGGAGTCATCGCCGGTCTGGCACGCGCTTGTCCGCGAGCGTCAGGGGGCTCACGGAGGCGAATGCGGGATGGAAGCAGGGATCCTCGCCGAAACTGGCATCGAGTTCGACGTCGACGGCCTCCGGCAGCTGCGGCAGGTAGAACCGCGCGTGCGGCGTGACCACACCGCGCTGCCCGAGCGACCCGGCGTCCTGGCAGTGGGCGACGAACGCCTCGTCCCAGGCGAGGCCGGCATGGGTCTGCTGCCGCCAGGCCTCGCGCTTGAACGCGCAGGCCGCGGGCGAGACCGCGCTGACGTTGCGGTACCAGAGCGGTCCGCCGAAGGCGCCCCAGTGACGCAGCGGCATGTCGCGGAACAGCGGCAACGCGCGGTGGGCGCTGCCGACGATGCGCCCCGCCTCGACCACCCGGTCGTGCCCGGTCAGCAGCAGGCCGCCGGCGAACGCGATCTCGGGATGGAGCAGCGCCCAGCCGACCACCTCGCGCAGGGCGTCGGAATCGAAGCGCTCGATCGCCGCATCGAGGAACAGGATCACCGGTGCGTGACCGCCCTGGGTGGCCGTGGCGAATGCCTCCGCCGGATCGGCGCCGACCGCCACGGGCACCTCGGTCACCGGTACCGTCGGCGCCAGCCCGCCGCGGGCGAGTTCGCCGCCGGTGGCGGCCGACCGGACCCAGGTCACCGATGCGATCAGCCCCTGCGACTCCTCGACGACCCGGGCGAGCAGGTTCGAGACGCGGGCCGCATCGCCCACGCCGTGCAGCACCAGATCGACCGAGGGGTAGGACGCGATCTGCCACAGCAGGCGAAAGCCGCTCTCGCGGCTGGGGAACACGCTCGCGGGCAGCGACAGCCTGCGCACTCGCTCCTCGATCGTCCGCAGCTGACCGAGCGCGGCGTACGGCTTGGCCGCCAGGCCGGTCGCGGTCGAGCCCGCGATGATCCGCCAGTGGTAGCCGACGCCCTCGACCCGCTCGACGCGGCGGCTGCGCTCCGCGACCCGGAAGAAGATGTCCCAGTCCTGCGCCCCGTCGGTCTCCGGCCGCCAGCCGCCCACGTCGACCACGACCGAACGGCGCATCGCGTTGAGGTGGGTCAGGTAGTTGACCGAATACATCATCTCCGGGCTCCACCGCGGCTTGAACAGCGGGTTCTGGCGCAGGTTGCCCGCCGCGTCGATGCTGTCCTTGTCGGAGTAGAGGAAGTCGGCGTCCGGCACCTCGGCGATCTTGGTCGCCAGATCGTGCAGGGCCCAGGGCGTGAGCTCGTCGTCGTGGTCGAGCAGCACGAGGAACTCCCCGCGCGCCAGCTCGAGCGCGGCGTTGGAGTTGCGCGAGATGCCGCCGTTCTCGGCGAGCCGGGCCGCCTTGAAGCGGGGCTCCTGCGCGACGCGTGCCTCGATCAGCGCCCAGTTGGCGTCGTTCTCGAGGTCCGCGTAGGCCAGGCAGGCCTCCCAGTTGCCGTACGTCTGCGCCGTGACCGAGGCGAGCGTCGCTTCCAGGACGGGCGCGGGCACCTTGTAGATCGGGATGATCAGGCTGAACAGGGGGTGGGCGGCATCGTAGGGCGGCGAGGCCTCGGCCTGTGCCCGCAACGCGGCCTCGTCGGGCTCGTTCGCCTCGATCCAGCGGGCGAAGTCGACCGGCCAGGCCCGAGTCCCCTCGGGGATCGGCTCGCGGCGGGCCGTCTGCGACTCGGGGCCGCGACGGCGGATGCTCAGCGCCGACCTCAGGCCGTACCGATAGGTGTGGTCGACGAAGCGCAGGGCCACCGCCCACAGAC
>JAIYAG010000564.1 GCA_027489195.1 Burkholderiales bacterium
AGGGCATCCAGCCCGGGCCGATGTTCATCCAGCAGCAGCCCGATCTCTTCTGGGGGATCGTCGCCAGCATGTACATCGGCAACGTGTTCCTGCTGATCCTGAACCTGCCGCTGGTGGGCGTCTGGGTGCAGCTGCTCAAGGTGCCCTACCGCTACCTGTTCCCGGTGGTGCTGCTGCTCAGCGTGGTCGGCACCTACTCGGCGAACAAGAACGTCTTCGACCTCTGGGTGATGCTCGGGTTCGGCGTGTTCGGCTGGCTGCTGCGCAAGCTCCAGTACGACTTCGCGCCGCTGATCATCGCCTTCATCCTGGCGCCGCTGATGGAGCAGTCGCTCCGGCAGTCGCTCGTCATGTCGCGGGACGGGGCGTGGATCTTCACCCAACGCCCCATCGCCGTGGTCATCTGCGCGATCAGCGCAGTCCTGATCGGGCTGATCGTCTTCAAGCCCAGAAAGAACGTCCCAACCGGAGGAGATCTCTGATGTCGATCCGAAACGCGCTGCGCACCGTCACCGCCCTGGCCGCGGTGGCGACCTCGCTGGCCTGCATCCCCGCCGGGGCGCAGGACCTGGCCAAGCTCAAGCCCGCGGGCTTTCCGAACCAGCCGATGGAGATGACCGTCGTCTATCCGGCCGGCGGCGGCGCCGACCTCACCGCGCGGCTGCTCGCCCGCACGATGGAGAAGATCACCGGCGACAAGATCCTGGTGAACAACCGCACCGGCGGCGCCGGCATGGTCGGCCACTCCTGGCTCGCGACCCAGGCGCCCGCCGACGGCCACGTGATGGGCATGCTGGTGAACCTCGTCTGGGGCGATGCGATGCTGCGCGCCCAGGGACGCTGGGCCTACACCGACCTCGAGCCGATCGGCTACCTGAACAGCGACCCGATGATCTGGGCGGTGTCGACCGACGGGCCGTTCAAGGGCGCGACGCTCGCGCAGGTCGCGCAGATGGCCAAGGACAAGCCCGGCACCTTCCGGGTCGCGACCGTCCCGGGCAGCATGTGGGACTACCTGATCGAGCAGGTCGAGACCAACACCGGCGCGAAGTTCCTGAAGGTGCCGTTCCAGAGCGGCGGCGCGGGCACCACCGCCCTGCTGGGCAACAACGTCGACATCGCACCGGCCTTCTTCGCCGAGCTGCGCGCGCACGTCGACGCCGGCAAGGTGAAGCTGGTGGGGATCGCGTCGATGCAGCGCGTCAAGCACCTGCCCGACCTGCAGACCTTCAACGAGGCGCTCAACGGCAAGGACTACGAGTGGACCCTGCTGCGCTTCATCGCGGTGCCCAAGGCCGTGCCGGCCGACCGCAAGGCCTACCTGGCCGCCGCGGTGAAGGCCGCGATGCGCGACCCGGACCTGGTCGGGGAGTACACCAAGATGGGCGTGTACTTCGATCCGGCGCTGCTCAACGCCGCGAACCCGACGGCCGCGCTGAACGCGCAGGCCGAGAAGGAGCGCGAGTTCTACGTGCGCACGGGCCGCATGAAGTGAGGCCCCCGCGGGCCCGGCCGCAGTCGCTGCGGCCGGGCCCGCCGACTCCGGAGACGACATGACGAGTTCCCTTTCGGCGGAGGCGTTTCGCCGGCATCTGGCCGAGCCGGGCCTGCTCGGATTCCCGTTCACCGACTTCGAGGCCGACGGCCGCCTCGCCGGCGAGCGCTTCCAGTCGCGCGTCGACTGGATGGCCAGCCACCGACCGGCGGCACTCGTGATCGCGGGTGGCGCCGGCGAGTACTTCTCGCTCGCCCGCGACGAGCGCACCGAGGTGCTCGAGCGCGCGATCGAGGCGCGCACGGCGGGCGTGCCGATGGTCGCGTCGGCGGGCGGCGCCACGGTGGACGCGGTGGACGCGGTGCGTACCGCAGAGCGCCTCGGCGCCGACGGCGTGCTGCTGCTGCCGCCCTACCTCGCCGAGTCCTCGCAGCAGGGCATCGAGGCGCACATCGCGGCGGTCTGCGCGGCGACCTCGCTCGGCGTGATCGTCTACGGCCGCGCGAACTGCAAGCCGGGGGCCGACACGCTCGCCCGCCTGTGCGAGCGCTTCCCGAACCTCGTCGGCTACAAGGACGGCCTGGGCGACATGGAGGCGCTGTGGGCGATCCGCACCCGCCTGGGCGAGCGCCTGCCCATCCTCAACGGGATGCCGACGGCCGAGGTCTATGCCTGCGCGTACGGTGGCATGGGCATCCCGTCGTACTCGTCGGCGGTGTTCGGCTTCCTGCCCGCCTACGCGCTCGAGTTCTTCGACGCGGCCGTGCAGGGGCGGCTGGCCGACGTCGAGCGGATGATGCGCGAGTTCTACGTGCCCTACGGCCGCCTGCGCGCCCGCCAGCCGGGCTACGCCGTCAGCCTCCCCAAGGCCGGCTGCGCGCTGGTCGGCCGCGATGCCGGCCCGGTGCGCCCGCCGCTGTCGGACCCGAGCCCCGAGGAGCGCGCCGCGCTCGCCGCGCTGATCGACGCGGTGGCCGACCGCTGAACCCACCCCAACCGAGGCCCCTCATGGATGTCCGCATCGTCACCGCCTCCTCCAGCGCGTCGCTCGACGCGGGCTGCCGCGGCCAGGTCGTGGTCTCGGGCTCGTACGGCGGCGAGTACAACGCCTGGCATGCCGCGAAGTGGGGCATCCGCGGCGTGGTGCTGTGCGACGCCGGCGTGGGACGCGACGACGCGGGCACCGTCGGCCTGCCTTACCTCGACCGGGTCGGCGTGCCCGCGGCCACCGCCGACGCCTGGACCTGCCACATCGCCGATGGCGAGCACATCCTCGCCAATGGCATCGTCTCGCACGTGAACGCGGCCGCGCGCG
>JAIYAG010000517.1 GCA_027489195.1 Burkholderiales bacterium
AACGGCCAGGACGGGCTCGACGCCGAGGCGCAGCGTCGCGGTCGTTGTACCGCCGGGTCCCGTGACCGAGACGGCGTAGTCGCTCGTCGCGATGCCGGCAGTCGGCGTACCCGTGACGATGCCGCTGCGCGCGTCGATCGCGAGCCCTGCGGGCAACGGGGGTGACACGCTGAACGCGGTCGCCGAGCCCGAAAGGGTCGGCGCCAGCGGGGGGATCGACTGCTTCGCCACGTAGAGCGGGGGCGAGGCGTAGACGGCCGTGGGAGGGGCCGGCGACGCGACGGACGTCGACGGCGTGGACGGCGTGGCCACCGGCGCGCTCTCGCCGCCGCCGCCACATCCGGCGACGCTCAGGGCGGCCCAGAGCAGCGCGCCGAAACAGACTGTCCTCACGTCGCTCCGCCTTGCGAAGATGCCGATGACGCAGGCAAGGATAGGAAGACTCGGACGCCGACTCCAGACTAAGTCGCACGGTGGTGTGAGGAAAGTCTCGGTAGTCCGGCATTTGCCGTTCGACGCCTCATCAGTTCCATGGAGGCCTGTCGGACAGGAGCGACGCGACGCTCGGCCCGTTGCACCCGAATCGACACGCACGGTCCCGGAATGGCGCGGGCCCCGCGCCGACCTGGGTCGGGGCGGGGCCCGCGTGCGACGCGTCCCGGCTGCGGCGGCGAGGCCGCCGCGTGCCGGGATCGAGCGTCAGGCGCCGATCGCGTACAGGCTGCGCACCGGCTGCGCCATCGTGTCGCGCGGCTGCTTGGCGGTGCGCTCGACGCTGACCTTCTGCGCCCCCAGGTCGCCCACGGCGATCTCGCCGCTGGCGCCCACGGGGCCGCTGATCTGCACGGCGGCGCTCGAGCCGGCGGTGACGGCTTTTGCGCCGATGTCGCCGGCGGTGAGCTCACCGGCCTGCGCGCCGAAGACGGCGAAGGCGAGGGCGGCGGGGGCGAGGAGCTTGGCGATGGTGTTCATGGTGTGTTCCTTGAAGTCGATGTGGGTAGGAGGTCGACGACGCCGGCATCCGGCTCGTTTCGGCGGCGCTTCATGTGCGTCGTCGATGGGATGCAGTGTGCCGAGCGAGCGGATCGCCCCGGACACGCGAAGGGATCGAAAGCGCGACGCTCGTGTCTCGGTCCGGTCTCGGCCGCGCCCGGCTATCCGCCGGCTCCCAGGCATCGACCGGTCGGAGCCGGCAGGGTGAATCGGGGTGCTTCAGGGCGCGCCGCGGGCCGCCTCGACGACCTCGAACACCCCGACCTCGTACGCCACGCCGTTCACCAGTGCCTCGACCCGATGCACCCCGGGGTGATGCGTGCGCGTCGACATCTGCCGCAGCGACAGCCGCTTGCCGAGGGCCATCGTCTCGCCCGCACCGAGCTCGTCCGCATCGAGCTTGAACACCTTCGTCCGCTCGGCGCCGGCCCGTGCGCCCGCGTAGGTCACCCTCAGATCGACGAGCACCCGCTGCACGCGCCGCGCCTCGCTCGCGAGCTCGAAGGCGATCGCCACCGCGCCGCCGATCGGTGCGCGCGAGGGCTCGATCGACGCGCGCTGCAACGCCACCTTCGCGCGCTCCCCGAAGCCCAGCACCGTCAGCGCATGCGGATCCCCGCGCTTGACCAGGGTCCTCAGCGCATGCCGGATCAGCCGCACGCGCGGCGGCGGCGCGTCCTCGGCCCAGCGCGTGCAGAGCTCGACGAGCAGCGCCGGGTCCGCGCGCCCGAGGTCGTTCAGGTGGTTGGCCACCGAGCGCCGCACGTACTCGTCGGGGTCGTCGCGCAGCCGCTCGAGCAGCGCGATCACCGGTCGCGGGTCGCGCTCGAAGACCCGCAGCCGCGACGCCCACGGCAGCCGCGGGCGCGTGCCCTCGGACACCAGCCGGCGCACGTGGACGTTCGGATCCGCGCACCATCGATCGAAGACCGCGAGCATCTCGCGCGGATGGCGCTCGATGAACGGCCGGATGCCGAACTCGAAGGAGAAGCGCTGCGTGATCGCGTGCATCGCGGCCACGGATGCGTCGAGATGCCCGAGCCCGCGCTCGGCGATCCAGAGGGTGTGCGGCAGGTACAGGAAGGGCGCCATGCCCTGCCCCATCGCCGAGTCGACCGGCGGCCCGAGCGAGCGCAGCACGACCTCGAGCGCCTCGGGATAGTCGGCGGGCAGGTGCTCGCCGAGTGCACGCGCGATGTGTCGCGCGCGCGGCAGCAGCTCGAGGTCCTCGTAGCCGCGCAGCGCCTGCTCGACGAAGGCGCGCGTCGGGAAGACCGGATGCACGCGTTCGATCATCGCGGCGATGCGCCGCGGGATCTCCGGCCCGTACCGGGCCTTCAGCGGCTCGGCCATCGCGGACCCGAGCCGGGCGCGCTCAGGCGGCCGCGGCCATCGCCGCGAGCCCGTCGCGCAGGTCGGCGATCAGGTCGGCCGCGTCCTCGAGCCCGCAGTGGATCCGCACCAGCGGCCCGCCGGTCCAGGGGTCCACGGTGCGCAGCGAGGCGATCTTCGCGGGCATGATCAGGCTCTCGAAGCCGCCCCACGAGTAGCCGATCCGGAAGAAGCGCCGGCGCTCGCACAGCGCCGCGAGCTGCGCCTGCGTCGCGCCCTTCAGCTCGAAGGAGAACAGCCCGCTCGAGCCCAGGAAGTCGCGCTTCCACAGCGCGTGCTGCGGATGCGAGGGCAGCGCCGGATGCAGGACCCGCGCGACCTCCGGCCGCGTCTCGAGCCAGCGCGCGACCTCGAGCGCGGTGGCCTCGTGGCGGCGCATCCGGACCTCGGCGGTGCGCAGCCCGCGCAGCACGAGGAAGGCGTCGTCGCCGCCGACGCACACGCCGAGCTGGCGCACCGCCGTCCACAGCGGCAGCCAGTGCTCCTCGCGCACGATGGCCGCGCCCATCAGCAGGTCGGCGTGCCCGCCCCAGTACTTGGTGAGCGGCAGCAGCGAGACGTCGACGCCCCAGTCGAACGGACGCGCCAGCACCGGCGAGGCCCAGGCGTTGTCGATCATCGTCAGCACGCCGCGGGCGCGCGCGATGCGGCACATCGCCGGCACGTCCTGGATCTCGAAGGTGTAGCTGCCCGGGCTCTCGAGGTAGAGCACCCGGGTGTTCGGCCGGATCAGCGCCTCGATGCCGGCGCCGATCGTGGGCGGGTAGAACTCGGTCTCGACGCCATAGCGCTTGAACAGCGTGGTCGCGAAGGTGCGCGCCGGCCCGTAGACCGAGTCGCTCATCAGCACGTGGTCGCCGGGCGAGCAGTAGGCCAGCAGCGGCACCGAGATCGCGGCCAGCCCCGAAGGCATGAGCGCCGCGCGGCAGCGGTGCGGCGCGCCCTCGATCTCGGCGAGCGCGTCCATCAGCGCCATCGTGGTCGGCGTGCCGGACGTGGCATACGTGCTGCGGTGGACCTCGCCGGCCATCGCCGCCGCGCCCTCGGCGTCGGCCGCGGCCAGCGACTCGAAGAGCACGCTGGAGGCGCGGGTCACCGGCAGGTTCACGGTGGCGATGGTGCGATCGATGTGGCGGCCGGCGGCCACGAGGCGCGAGGAGGCGGAGGCCGCGTCGTCGTGCGGGTTCGGTTCGGCGGGGGGCGTGCGCATCCTCGAATTATAGGGTTCGGAACGCGGGGCGCGGCCGTCGGAGCGCCCGCACGCCGCGCGCGGCGTGGGGCCGGCAGACGCGTGCTAGCCTCGACGCCTCCCCTCCCCATGACCCAGACCGCCACCGACCCCCGTCGCGTCCTCGTCGGCGTGATGCTCGTGCTGCTGCTCGGCGCGATCAACCAGACGATCGTCGCCGTCGCGCTGCCGCGCATCGCCGAGCGGCTGGACGGCTTCGGCCTGATCGCCTGGGTCATCAGCGGCTACCTGGTGGCGGCCACCGTGGTCACGCCGATCTACGGCAAGCTCTTCGACCGGCACGGCGTGCGCATCGTGCTGGCCGGCGCGATCGCGGTGTTCGCCTTGGGCTCGCTCGGCTGCGCGCTGTCGACCTCGATGCCGATGCTGGTCGCCTTCCGCGTGCTGCAGGGCGTGGGCGGCGGCGGGCTGATCTCGGGCGCACACGCGGCGATCGCGCAGACCGTCTCGCCGCGCGAGCGCGGGCGCTACCAGGCCTACTTCAGCAGCATGTTCGCGCTGGCGAGCGTGCTCGGGCCGGTGGCCGGCGGCTGGCTGACCGACGCGCTGTCGTGGCAGTGGGTGTTCGCCGCCAACCTGCCGCTGTCGCTCGCGGCGCTGCTCGTCATCCGCGAGCGCCTGCGCGTGCTGCCCATCCCCGGGCGGCGCAGCCCGATCGACGGCCCGGGCGCGCTGCTGCTGTCGCTCGGGCTGGCCGCGGTGCTGATCGCGATCACGCGCGCCGGCCAGGGCCTGCCCTGGTTCGACGCGCGCAACCTCGGCTGGCTCGGCGCAGGCGTGGTCCTGCTCGCCGGCTACGCGTGGCGCGAGCGCACCGTCGAGGATCCGGTGCTGCCGCTGCCGCTGCTGCGCAACCGCATCGTCGCGCTCGGCCTGCTGTCGCAGTTCCTCGGCCACGGGCTGATGATCACGCTCACCGTGATGGTGCCGCTGGAGCTGCAGCTGGTCGCGGGGCTGGCGCCGGCGGCAGCGGCCACGCACCTGATCGCGCTGTCGATGGGCCCGCCGGTGGGGTCGATGATCGCCGGGCGCACGATGGCCGCGACCGGCCGCTACCGGCCGCAGCAGACGATCGGTGCCCTCGGCACCGCGCTGGCGGTGCTCGCGCTGGCGGCGGCGATCTGGATGGACGCGCCCGACTGGGTCGCAGGCACGCTGCTCTTCGTGGCCGGCATGGGCTTCGGCCTGCAGTTCCCGACGACGCTGGTCGCGATCCAGAGCGCGGCTCCCGTCGAGCACCTGGGGGCGACCATCGCGGCGGTGAACTTCGTGCGCTCGCTCGGCGGCGCGATCGGCATCGCGCTGCTGTCGACGATGCTGCTCGAGCTGCTGCGCCACGGCGCGCCCGAGCTGGCCGGCGCCGCCGCGGGTGCCGACGTGATGCGTGCGCTGACCGAGACCGGTGCCGACGCGCTGCGCACGCGCATGCAGCCCGTGGCCGAGCGCGCGTTCATCGCGATCTTCGCGACCTGCGCGGCGACCAGCCTCGTCGTGCTCGCGCTGTTCCGCGCGATGCCCGAGCGCACGCTGCGCGGCTGAGCCCGGCCGGGCCCGCGCCGGCCCCGCGATCGAGCGTGGCCGCAGGTCTTCGGGACTTTCGCGCTTTCCGATCCGAGAACGGGTCGCGCAGCGGGTTACAATCGTGTCCGTTCCGTCGTAGCCGATAGCCGAGCCGCCACGCTCCCGCATCACCGCGACACCGGTCCCGCCGCGTCGGCACCGTCGTCGGGTCGTGCTGGACGGGTGCGGTGCCGGGCCCCCCTCACGTCCCCCGGTCGATGTCCGAACCCACTGCCGATCCGTCGTCGCCCGCCTATGCGGGTGCTTCCACCGCCTCGCCGCTGCGTTCGCAGGCGCGGCCCGCTGCCGAGTTCAAGGGCCTGTCGCATCCCGCGCTGCGGCTGGTGCTCAACGAGCCCGAGGACCCGGCGATCGCGGCCGCGCTCGAGACCCTGCTCGGCGACGACGAGGACGCGTTCGAGTGGCAGCCGGTCGTGATCGACGCGGCCCGCATCGCGGCGGCCGAGTCCTTCGACCTCGGCGCGGTGGTGGCGCGGCTGCGCGACTCGCACCTGCATCCGGTGGCGCTCTCCGGCGCGAATGCCGCGCTGCGGACCGAGGCCGACCGGCTGCAGCTCGGATGGCTCGCGGCGCTGCCTGAGCGGCGCAGCCGCGCCGAGCCCGCCGCTCAGGCGGTCGCCGAGGCGGCGCCCGAGCCGCAGGCCCCGGCGCCCGAGCCAGAGCCCGAGCCCGTGGCGGCCGAGCCGGCGCCGGCCGCGGCGCTCGCCGCCATGGTGGTCGAGCGCCCGGTGCGCTCGGGGCAGCAGATCTACGCGCGCGAGCGCGACCTGGTCGTGATCGGCGACGTGTCGCCGGGCGCCGAGGTGATCGCCGACGGACACGTGCACGTCTACGGCACGCTCGGCGGCCGCGCGATCGCCGGTGCGCGCGGGCGTCGCGACGCGGGCATCTTCACGCTCGAGCTGCGCGCCGAGCTGGTGGCGGTGAGCGGCATCTATCGCACGTTCGAGGACGGCGTGCCCGCGCAGCACGCGGGCAAGCCGGTCAGGATCTCGCTGGAGGCGGACGCCGACACGCTGTCGATGCGGCCGCTGTAGGAACGAACCCGGGCGGGCGGCACGCATGCCGTCCGCCGTCGATCAACCCTGCACTTTCGGGGAAGGAAACGACTGATGAGTGAAGTGATCGTTGTGACGTCGGGCAAGGGCGGCGTCGGCAAGACGACGTCGTCGGCGAACCTGTCGGCCGGGCTCGCGCTGCGGGGCAAGAAGGTCGCGGTCATCGACTTCGACGTGGGCCTGCGCAACCTCGACCTGGTGATGGGCTGCGAGCGGCGCGTGGTGTACGACTTCGTCAACGTGATCAACGGCGAGGCGTCGCTCAACCAGGCGCTGATCCGCGACAAGCACGCGCAGAACCTCTACATCCTTCCCGCCTCGCAGACCCGCGACAAGGAAGCGCTGACCGAGGCCGGCGTCGAGAAGGTCATCAAGGACCTCAAGACGATGGGCTTCGACTACATCGTCTGCGACTCGCCGGCCGGCATCGAGAACGGCGCCATCATGGCGCTGACCTTCGCCGACCATGCGATCGTCGTCGTGAACCCCGAGGTCTCCTCGGTGCGCGACTCCGACCGCATCATCGGCATCCTGCAGTCGCGCTCGCGCCGGGCCCGCGAGGGCCGCGAGCCGGTGCAGGAGCGGCTGCTGATCACCCGCTACAGCCCCAAGCGCGTGCGCGCCGGCGAGATGCTGTCGTACCTCGACATCCTCGAGATCCTGAAGGTGCCGCTGCTCGGCGTGATCCCCGAGTCGCAGCGCGTGCTCGAGTCGTCGAACGCCGGCGTGCCGGCGGTGCACGACGCCACCAGCGAGGTCGCCCAGGCCTACGCCGACTCGATCGACCGGTTCCTCGGCAAGCAGGTGCCGCTGCGGTTCGTCGCCGAGGAAGACCGCGGCTTCCTGCGCCGCCTGCTCGACAGCGTGAGCCGCAAGGCGGCCTGAGGAGGACACCCCGATGATGTCTCTACTCGATCGGATCCTGGGCCGACAGCCCCGCACCGCCTCGCTCGCCAAGGAGCGGCTCCAGGTGATCATCGCGCGCGAAGGCGCGCGCACCAACAACCCGGAGCTGCTGCACCAGATCAAGCAGGCGGTGCTCGAGGCCGTCTCGCGCTTCGTGCCGGTCACGCCCGAGGACATCGCCGTCGACCTCGACAGCGATCGCGAGATGGAAGTGCTGTCGGTGAGCGTGAGCCTGCCCGACGGCAGGACGCTGAAGACGGGGCGCTGACGGGCAGCGGGCGGCGGCGCACCGCGGCCCGCCCGATCGGAACGGCCGTGCTCAGCCCAGCCGCTCCGGCAGCGTGAAGTACGGAATGCTGCGCCCCGGGAACGCCCGCGCCCGGCCCAGCTCGTCGCGCGCCACCGTGCGCAGGTGCACCTCGTCGGGCCCGTCGGCCAGGCGCAGCGCGCGCCCCCAGGTCCAGAGGTCGGCCAGCGGCGTGTCCGGCGTCAGGCCCATCGCGCCGAAGACCTGGATCGCGCGGTCGAGCACCCGGGTCTGCAGCCGGCCGGCCACCACCTTGATCGCCGAGACGTCGACGCGCGCGGCCTCGTTGCCCTGTGTGTCGATCGTCCAGGCGGCCTTCAGCACCAGCAGCCGCGCCATGTCGATCTCGATGCGGCTCTCGGCGATCCACGCCTGCACGTTCGCATGGTCGGCGAGCATCCGCCCGAAGGTGCGGCGCTCGAGCGCGCGGTCGCACATCATCTCGATCGCCACCTCGCACTGGCCGATGGTGCGCATGCAATGGTGGATGCGGCCCGGCCCGAGGCGCGCCTGCGCCATCGCGAAGCCCTGCCCCGCGTCGCCGAGCAGGTTCTCCGCCGGCACGCGCACGCCGTGGAACAGCAGCTCGCAGTGCCCTTCGGGCGCGACGTGGTTCATCACCGGCACGTTGCGCAGGACCGTGAGGCCGGGCGTGTCCATCGGCACCAGGACCATGGCATGGCGCGCGTGGCGCGGCGCGTCCTCGGCGTCGTCCGACACGCCCATCACGATCGCCACGCGGCAGGCCGGATGCGCGGCGCCGGTGATGAACCACTTGCGCCCGTCGATGACCCAGTCCGGCCCGTCGCGGCGGATGCGGGTCTGGATGTTGGTGGCGTCCGAGGAGGCGACGTCGGGCTCGGTCATCGCGAAGCACGACCGGATCTCGCCGCGCAGCAGCGGCGCGAGCCAGCGCTCGTACTGCGCGGGCGAGGCGAAGCGGTGCAGCAGCTCCATGTTGCCGGTGTCCGGCGCGCTGCAGTTGAAGACCTCCGAGGCCCACGGCAGCCGGCCCATCAGCTCGGCGAGCGGCGCGTAGTCCAGGTTCGACATCGCCGTGCCCGGCTCGCTCGCATCGAGCCCGGGCAGGAAGAGGTTCCACAGGCCCTCCTCGCGGGCGAGCGCCTTCAGGTGCTCGACGAAGTCCGGCGGATAGTGCCCGTCGGCGACCGCGTGGTGCCAGGCCGCGTTGCGAGGCAGCAGGTGATCCTCGATGAACTCGGCCAGCCGGCGCGCCATCGCGCGCGAGCGTTCGGAGGGGGCGAAATCCATGGCGTCTCCCGGCCGCGCGGGGCGCGCGGCGCACGCGGTCCATGGTGCGCGGATCGGACCGGCAGCCTGTTGACCGGGGTCAGACCGGCGTCGGGGTCAGGCGCGCCAGAGCACCCACAGCAGCGCGCCGAGCTGCCCGAGATTCAGCACGATGCTGGCGCCGTGCAGCCAGCCGAACAGGCGCCGGTGCCCGCCGTCGGACGCGCGGTTGATCGCCGGGGTGAGCGCGACGAGCGAGACGGCGAACACCGCGGCCACCCCGAGCGCCACGCCGCGGACCTCGCCCGTCGAGGCGAGCCAGGCGGCGACGAGCGAGGCCGCGCCCAGCACCCCGTAGTACTTCGGGAAGAAGCTGCGCACGTAGACGGCCGCCCACCGGCCGGGCAGCACCCGGAAGATGAAGGGCGCGACGGCGACGGTGAAGAACAGCATCGTGCCGGCGATGCCGGCGATGACGAAGAGGGCGGCCATGCGGTGCATGACGGCCGGGGCGGCTTGAAGTTGCGGTGAGGCGTGGGTCAGGCGCCGGTCAGGCGCAGGTCAGCCGCGGGTCAGCGGCCGGTCGGCGCGGGGCGCCGGGCCGGCTCGGGTCCGCGGCGCTGTCGCGCGGCAGACGAATCGCGGGTGGGGTGGCGCGCCCGGCTGGGATCGAACCAGCGACCCTTGGCTTCGGAGGCCAATACTCTATCCACTGAGCTACGGGCGCGTAATCCACGAGTATACCCCGGCAGGCGGTCGGCCGCGGTCGACGGCAGGTCGGGGCGGGCCTTCGGACGGCGCGGGGGCGAGTGATGGGACGCCGGGGGGGGCGTGACGGGGCGCCCGGGGGGCGCCGAGGCAGGCTGCCGGCCGAGTGTCGGCAAACCGCTAATGAGGGGGAACAGACCCCCTTATCGGACGTTCATGTCGGATAACCCCTACGTAGGATCCACGATGTCCTGTCGACTCGGCCGGACACCGGGGCGCCCGCGAGGCCGGCGCACCGGACGTCGTTCCTCGACCCGATCGGACTCCAGATGACGCTCCGCTCCACATCGCACGGCTCCACCTCTCCGGCCCATCCGCATCCGAGCGGCGGCTTCTTCGCTTTCCACGGCGCCTGGGCGCCGGGCGTGCGCCTGTTCAGGCAGATCGGCTTCGCGACGAAGTCGGTGATGATCACCGCCGCCTTCGCGATCCCGCTGGCGGTGCTGAGCTGGAGCTTCTTCAGCAGCAACGCCAAGAGCATCGCGTTCTCGGCGGCGGAGCGCGAAGGCGTCACCTACCTCCGCGCGCTGCTCCCCGAGCTCGAGGCGGCGCAGGCGGCCCGCGCTTCCGCGATGCGCGGCGAACGCCCCGCCGCACCGTCCGGCACCGCGCTCGCCGACGTGCAGAAGTCGCTCGGCGAGGCGCTGGGCACCGCTGCGCAGTGGAAGGCGGTGCAGGACGCGCGCGCCGCGGTCGCCGGGCTGCCGGCCGATGCACCGAGCGAGCGGCAATACGTCGTGCACGGCGCCCATGTCGCCGCGCTGTCCGACCTGATGTCGCAGGCGGCGGACGGCTCGAACCTGACGCTCGATCCGGACGTCGACACCTACTACATGATGGATGCGGTCACCACCAAGGTGCCGGCGCTCGCCGAGTCGCTGTCGCAGCTGGCCGCGACCGCACACGCGGTGACCGTCGCCGGCAAGGCGACCGACGCGCAGCGCCGGCGGGCCGACCGCGTGGCGACGGTGGGCGAGAGCGGCATCGCCGCCCTCGAGTCGGCCATCGGCAAGGTGCTCGCGCAGCGCAAGGACCTCGTCCAGACGCTGCGGCTCGATACCGCCGCCACCAAGACACGGGCCGCGCTCGAGGCCGGCTCGCAGGCGGTCGACGCGGATGCGCTGCCGCGCGACGGCGCCCGGATCGCCGGCCTGGCGCAGGCCGCGCTCGAGACGCTGCACACCGCGCAGGTCGCGCAGCTCGAGGCCCTCGACGCCGCGATCGCGGTGCGGATCGGCGGGCTGGCGAGCGATCGCAATGCGACCGCGGTGCTGGTGGCCGTGACGCTGCTGCTGGCCGGCTACCTGTTCCGCACGTTCTTCCTGGTGACCCGCGGCGGGCTGCAGGAGGTCGGCTGGCACATCGACGCGATGGCGCGTGGCGACCTGACCCGCCCGCCCCAGCCCTGGGGCCGGGACGAAGCGGCGATGCTGATGACCTCGCTCGCGACCACTCAGGCATCGCTGTGCGCGATCGTGTCGCAGGTCCGCACCGGCGCCGACTCGATCGTCGGCGCGAGCGCCGAGATCTCGGCGGGCTCGCTCGACCTGTCGAGCCGCACCGAGCAGACCGCGGCCAGCCTCGAGGAGTCGGCCGCGTCGATGGAGGAGATCTCGACCACGGTCCGGGGCACGTCCGACAATGCCCGCAAGGGCTCGGAGATCGCGGCGGGCAATGCCGAAGTCGCGCGCCGCGGCGGCCAGGTGATCGAGAACGTCGTCCAGACGATGGAGGAGATCCAGAAGGCCTCGGCCCAGATCGCCAGCATCATCTCGGTGATCGACGGCATCGCCTTCCAGACCAACATCCTGGCGCTGAACGCGGCGGTCGAGGCCGCCCGGGCCGGCGAGCAGGGCCGCGGCTTCGCGGTCGTGGCCGGCGAGGTCCGGGCCCTGTCGCAGCGCTCGGCCGAGGCCGCGCGCGACATCAAGCGGCTGATCGACGCGACCGTCAAGAAGGTCGCGGACGGTGCGACCGTGGTGCGCAGCGCCGGCGAGACGATGAAGCAGATCGTGGTGGGCGCCGAGGAGCTCGAGGCGCTGTCGACCGCGATCGCCGACGCGGCCAACCAGCAGGATGCCGGCGTCTCCCAGATCGGCAGCGCCATCCAGGAGCTCGATCGCGGCGCCCAGCAGAACGCGGCGCTGGTCGAGCAGACCGCCGCCGCTGCCGGTCAGCTCAAGGACCAGGCGAGCGCGCTGGCCGAGACGGTGGCGGTGTTCAAGCTGCCGGCCGCTGTCTCGGGA
>JAIYAG010000569.1 GCA_027489195.1 Burkholderiales bacterium
CCAGGGCGGCGCAGAATCCGGCTGTTTCCTGCACAACCCCCGCTACGACTTCAACGACGAGATCCTGCCGCTCGGAGCGGCGCTGTTCGTCCGGCTCGCAGAGCGCTCGCTGCCGCTCTGACCCCCCCGGCCCGCACACCGCCTTCCAGGACGCGCCGGTCCATCCCCCAGGGAGCCCCACCCATGCCGATCCGCCCCACCCGCCTGGCCGTCCTGCTCGCTGCCGCGCTGCTCGCGACCGGCGTGCAGGCCAAGACGCTGCGCACCGCCGACCAGGGCGATGCGCTGTCGATGGACCCGCATTCGCTCAACGAGACCACACAGCTCGGCTTCACGCACAACGTCTACGAGCCGCTGGTCGCCCGCGACGCCCAGCTCAAGCCGGCGCCTGCGCTCGCCACCTCGTGGAAGCAGACCGCGCCCACGGTATGGCGCTTCGAGCTGCGCCGCGGCGTGAGCTTCCACGACGGCACGCCGTTCACCGCCGACGACGTGGTGTTCTCGTTCCAGCGCGCCGCCGATCCGGGCTCCGATCTGCGTGGCACGGTCGGCCAGGTCAAGGAGGTGCGCAAGCTGGACGCGAGCACCATCGAGATCGTCACCACGGTGCCGGTGCCGATCCTGCCCGACCAGCTCACCTCGCTCTACATGATGAGCAAGGTCTGGTGCGAGGCGAACAACGCGGCCAAGCCGGTCGACAAGCGCAAGGGCGTCGAGAACGCGGCCTCGGTGCGCGCCAACGGCACCGGCCCGTTCCGGCTGCGCTCGCGCGAGCCGGGCGTGCGCACGGTGCTGGTCCGCAACCCGCAGTACTGGGACAAGATCGAGGGCAACGTCACCGAAGTCGTCTGGACGCCGATCGGCAACGACGCCACCCGCGTCGCCGCGCTCAAGTCCGGCGAGATCGACCTGATGCAGCCGGTGCCGGTGCAGGACGCCGAGCGCCTCAAGCAGGACCCGAACCTCAAGGTGCTGCAGGGCGCCGAGCTGCGGACCATCTTCCTCGGCATGGACAGCAAGCGCGACGAGCTGCTGTTCTCCAGCGTCAAGGGCAGGAATCCGTTCAAGGACCGGCGCGTGCGCCAGGCCGTCTACCAGGCCATCGACGTCGAGGCGATCCGCGCGCGCATCATGCGCGGCGCCGGCACGCCGACCAACCTGATGATCGCTCCCGGGGTCAACGGCTTCGTCGCGGACCTGAACAAGCGGCCCGCGTACGACGCCGAAGCCTCGAAGAAGCTGCTGGCCGATGCCGGCTACCCGAACGGCTTCGAGGTGAAGCTGAACTGCCCGAACGATCGCTACGTGAACGACGGCGAGATCTGCCAGGCGGTGGCGGGCATGCTCGCGCGCGTCGGCATCAAGATCAACCTCGAGGCCGAATCGAAGGCGACCTACTTCCCGAAGATCCTGTCGCGCAACACCTCGTTCTACCTGCTCGGCTGGACCCCCACCACCTACGACGCGCACAACACGCTGTACAACATCATGGCGACGCCGCAGGGCGGCCAGGGCGTGTTCAACCTGGGCAGCTGGTCGAATGCGCGCTTCGACGAGCTCACGACGCAGATCGGCGTCGAGACCGACCAGGGCAAGCGCAACACGATGATCGCCGAGGCGATGAAGATCCACGCCGAGGACTTCGGTCACGTGCCGCTGCACCAGCAGGCGCTGGCATGGGGGCTGCGCAAGAACGTGAGCATCCTGCAGCGCGCCGACAACATCATCCTGTACCGAACCGCGGTGATCCAGTGACCGTCACGACGTCGACCGAAGAGCCCGCCGCATGCGCACCTCCTCGATCTCCCGTTTCCTCTACGGCGACGTCTTTCACAGCTTCAAGAACAGCCCGGTCGCGGTGGGGGCCGCGATCGTGGCCGCGATCCTGATCCTCGGGGCGGTCTTCGCGCCCTGGGTCGCGCCCTTCGATCCGTTCGACCTGAAGACGCTCGACCTCAACAACTCGCTGATGCCGCCGTCGTGGGCCGAGGGCGGCCAGCCGGCGTATCCGCTCGGCACCGACGACCAGGGCCGCGACGTGCTGTCCACGATCCTCTACGGCTCGCGGATCTCGCTGCTGGTGGGCATCGCGTCGGTCGCGTTCGCGATGGTGATGGGCATCGCCCTGGGCCTGCTGTCGGGCTACCTGGGCGGACGGCTCGACGCGTTCATCATGCGGGTCGCCGACGTGCAGCTGTCCTTCCCGTCGATCCTGATCGCGCTGCTGATCAACGGCGTGGCGCGCGCGGTGCTGCCGTCCGACGCCAACATCGATGCGATGGCGCTGGCGGTGCTGGTCGGCTCGATCGGACTGGCGAACTGGGTGCAGTACGCGCGCACGGTGCGTGGCTCGACGATGGTCGAGAAGAACAAGGACTACGTGCAGGCGGCGCGCGTGATCGGCGTCGGCCCGGTCGCGATCATGCTGCGGCACGTGCTGCCGAACGTGCTCGGGCCAGTGCTGGTCATCGGCACGATCAACGTCGCGACCGCGATCATCACCGAGGCGACGCTGTCCTTCCTCGGGGTGGGCGTGCCGCCGACCTCGCCCTCGCTCGGAACGATGATCAACAACGGCAACAACTTCCTGTATTCCGGCGAGTGGTGGCTGGTGATCTTCCCCGGCTCCACGCTGATCCTGCTGTGCATGTCGGTGAACCTGCTCGGCGACTGGCTGCGCGATGCGCTGAACCCGAAGCTGCAATGAGACGCGCACGATGAACGCCCCTGCCCCCCTGCTCGAGGTCCGTCACCTGCGGGTCGAGTTCCCGACCCGACGCGGCACGCTGGTCGCGATCGACGACGTCTCCTTCGACATCGCCCCCGGTGAGGTGCTCGGCGTGGTCG
>JAIYAG010000594.1 GCA_027489195.1 Burkholderiales bacterium
CCGGGCCCGCGGTACCCATAGTCCTCCTGCGGCGCGGCCGGGCGCGGGCCGCGCCGCGCAGCCGTCAGCCGGCGCCGCGTCCGAGCGCGGCGTCGCGGATGCGCCGCTTGAGGATCTTGCCGGACGGCGTGCGCGGCAGCGGCTCGGCCGACTTCACGATGTAGCGCGGCACTTCGAAGCCCGCCAGCCGCTCGGCCAGGAAGGCGCGCAGCGCGTCGACCTCGAGCGTGGCCTCGCAGTACACCGTCGCGCCGACCTCCTCGCCCAGCCGCTCGTCCGGCACGGCGTAGACCGCGGCCTCGTGCACCGCCGGATGCTGCAGCAGCGCCGCCTCGACCTGGCCGCAGCCGATGTTCTCGCCGCCGCGGATGATCAGGTCCTTGATGCGGTCGACGATGAACACGAAGCCCTCGTCGTCGAGGTAGGCCATGTCGCCGGTGCGGAACCAGCCGCCGTCGGCGAACACCTCGGCGTCGACCTCGGGGCGCCGCCAGTAGCCTCGGAACAGCGAGGCGCCGCGCACCTGCAGCTCGCCCCGCCCGCCCGCCGGCAGCGGCGCGCCCTGCTCGTCGACCACCCGCAGCTCGAGCACCAGCGCGCTGCGCCCGGAGCTCTCGGGGCGCGTCAGGTAGTCGTCGCCGCCGATGCCCGCGCCGATCGCGAAGGTCTCGGTCATGCCCCAGCCGGTGATCGGCATCGCGTTGGCCAGCGTCGCGTCGATGCGGCGCACCTGCTCGGGCGCGCGCGGCGCGCCGCCCCCGCCGAGCGACAGCAGCGTGCCCAGGTCGTGCCGCCCCTCGGCCGCGATGCGCAGCAGGTCGCCGGTGACCGCGGCGGGGCCCACCAGCGAGGTGAGGCGCTCGCGCTCGATCAGCGCGGCCGCGACCTCCGGGTCCCAGCGGTGCATCGCGACCAGCCGGCGCTGCAGCCGGAACGAGGCGAGGTAGGACGCGGCCAGGCCGGTGACGTGGAAGAGCGGCACCGCGAGCAGCGTGCCCTGCACCGACGGATCGCCGCCGGCCTCGATGCCGGCGGCCGTGCCAGAAACCTGCTCGCCGACCAGCCGGTCGAGCTCCCAGGACAGCAGCGCCGACAGGATGTTGCGGTGGGTCGAGACCACGCCCTTCGGATGCCCGGTGGAGCCCGAGGTGTAGAGGATCGTGGCCGCGTCGTCGGGATCGATGTCGGCCGCGGGCATCGGCACCTCGCCCGCCGCCTCGGTCAGCGCCGACAGCGCGCGCACCCCCGGCGCGAGCGTCGTGGCACGGACCGCGAGCACCGTCAGGCCCGGCAGCGGGCCGCAGCGCGCGAGCCGCTCCAGGCGCTCGGTGTCGGCGAACAGCACCCTCGCCTCGCAGTCGCGCAGGCCGAAGGCCATCTCCTCCGCCTGCCAGTGCGCGTTCATCGCGACCGCGATCGCGCCGATCGAGAGGATCGCGTTGAAGGCGAGCATCCACTCGAGGTGGTTGCGCATCGAGATCGCGACGCGGTCGCCAGGCCGCACGCCGCAGTCGTGCACCAGCACGTGCCCGATCCGCGAGGCCGCGGCCCAGGCCTGGGCGTAGGTGAGGCGCTCGTCGCCATGGACGAGGAAGGGCCGCTCGGTCGCGGTCGCCTCGAACAGCGCGCGCAGCGAGCGCGGCGCGTTGCGGAACAGCCGCGTGCGGCGTCCGCCGGCCACGCCGTCGACCAGTTCGTACGGCTGGCCGGGCGCGGTGACCGCCCGGATGGCCTCGGCCCGGGTCATCGTGCTGCTCGTCATGGGGTGCGTCTCCATCGCCCGGCGGGGGCCGGTCGGCGCAGCCTACGGAATGCACGCGAGGATGCAAAGCGGGCGGACGGGAAACCGGACCCTGAGCCATGCTCTAATCGCGCATGCCCGGCAGCGCTCCCCCCTCCGCCCGCACCCTGCGCCACGTCGCCTTCGACACCGAGACCACCGGCTTCTCGGGCGCCCGCGTGGTCGAGCTCGCCGCCGTCGAGTTCGACCCGGCGAGCGGCGAGCCGATCGCCCGCTTCCACACCTACCTCGACCCGCAGGGCACGCCGGTCGAGTCGGGCGCGCTGTCGGTGCACGGGCTGACGGACGACTTCCTGCGCGGCAAGCCGCGCTTCGCCGACGTGGCCGACGCGTTCACCGGCTTCGTCGCGGGCGCCCGGCTCTATGCGCACAACGCGCCCTTCGACCGCCGCATGCTCGACGCCGAGCTCGCCCGCATCGAGCGGCCCGGGCTCGAGGGCCATGTCGCCGGCATCGTCTGCACGCTTGCGCTCGCCAATCGAGGCCTCGCCCACCTGCCGAAGAAGAAGCTCGACGACCTGTGCGACCACTTCGAGGTCGACCGCAGCGCGCGCAGCCTGCACGGCGCGATGATCGACTGCGAGCTGCTCGCGATCGTCGCGGTGCGGATGGGTGCGACGGCGGCGGGCACCGCGCTGTCGGGCCGGCGCGCGCCCGCCGTGCCACGCCCCGCGGCAGAGGCGGACGCGGACGGGCGCATCGGCTGGCGGGCCGGCGGCCCGTGGCTGGGCGACGAGCGCGCGGCGCTGGTGGCGGGATGGCGACGCCGCGAGCCGATCGAGGCGCTGGTAGCGCGCCACGGCCGCACGCCGCGGGCCATCGTCATGCAGCTGCAGCGCCTGGGCGAGATCGACGACGCGCGCGCCGAGCGGCTGCTGGCCGCGGCCGGGGGCGGCGGGCTGCCGCGGTACTGACGGCCGGCCGGAGCCGGCCCCGCGCTCGGCCCTGCATTCAGGCCCGATCGGTGGCCAGCAGCGACACCAGTTCCGGCACCAGCGCCTGCGCGCCGCCACGCGCCACGCCCTCGCGGAAGGTCGCCGCCACCGCCTCGGCGATTGTGCGCTCGGCGCCCGCGTTGCCGGCCATCTCGGTGTAGTACGTGAGGTCCTTGAGCGCGTTCGACATCACGAACTGCAGGTTCGACGCGTCGCGGGTCGTCATGTAGGGCGTGAGGCGCTCGAGCGCCGCACCGCCCCCGCCGCCCTTGGCCAGCACCTCGACCAGCACGCCGGGCGCGATGCCCGCGGCCTCCGACAGCGCCGCCGCCTCGGCGATCAGCGCGATCGAGCCGAGCGACACGTAGTTGTGCAGCAGCTTCATGCGATGGCCCGCGCCGATCGGCCCGACATGGGTGATGTTCTCGGCGAAGCAGGCGAGGATCGGGCGCAGCGTCTCGAAGAGCGCCGCATCGCCGCCCACCAGCAGGTTCAGCCGCCCCTCGCGCGCCTGCTTCGGCAGCCGCGTCATCGGCGCGTCGACGAAGCGCCCGCCCGCCGCCTGCACCGCCTGCCCCATCTTCACCGTGGACTCGGGAATCGCGGTCGAGCAGTCGACGACGATCGTGCCCGGGCGCAGTCCGGCGAGCACGCCGTCGGCACCGGTCAGCACCGCCTCGACCTGCGGGCTGCCGGTCACGCACAGGATCACCACCTCGCTGTCGGCGGCGACCGCAGCACCCGTCGTGCGCGGCGTCACGCCCAGCGCCAGCAGCTCGTCGAGCGGCTGGTTGCCCGCGTGTTCGAGCACCGCGAGCGGATGCCCCTTGCTCGCGAGGTTGTACGCGATGCCGTGGCCCATCAGGCCGATGCCGACCATGCCGATACGTGGCTTCATCTCGTGTCGCTCCGGTTCAGGCCGCGAATTCGGTCAGCAGGCGCCCGGCCCGCGGCGCCTCGGGCAGCAGCCCGCCGGCGTCGGCCACGCGCCGCCCGTTCACCCACACGCCGTGCACGCCGAGCGCGGCGGTGTCGAGCCGCGGCGCACCGCCCGGCAGGTCGAACACCCGGCGCTTCGGGCCGCGCCCGACCGTCGCCGGGTCGAAGAGCAGCAGGTCCGCCGCCAGCCCTTCGCGGATCGTGCCGCGGTCGGTCATGCCGAAGATCGCGGCCGGCTGCGAGGTCAGTCGCCGCACCGCGTCGGACAGCCCCATGACGCCGAGCTCGCGCGCCCAGTGGCCCATCAGGTGCAGGCCGAAGCCGGCGTCGTTGAAGAAGGTCAGGTGCGCGCCCGCGTCCGACAGCGACACCAGGCTGTGCGGATGGGTGAGCATCCGGCCGACCGCCGCCTCGTCGCTGTTGAGCAGCATCGCGGTGAACACGGTCTTCAGGCCCTCGGCGAGCGCGAGATCGAGGAACACGTCGAGCGGATCGCGGCCCTGCTCGCCGGCGATCTCGGCGATCGAGCGCTGCTCGAGCGCGGCGTGCGCGGGGTCGGCGACCTCGGTCACCTGTACCTTGCCCCACTCGCCGTTGAAGAGCCGGAAGGTGGCGGGTGCGGCGATCTCGGCGCGCACCGCGGCGCGGAACGACGGGTCGCGCAGCACCGCCTCGAGCGCCGCGCCGCTCACGCCCAGCGCCGGGCGCCAGGCGGCCAGCCCCTCGACCGGATAGGGCGAGGCCAGCGTGAAGTCCATCGACAGCGGGCAGCAGGACACCTGGCCGACCAGCCGCCGGCCGCGTTCGTTGGCGGCGGTGATCGCGTCGAGGTCGCGGAACACCGCCTGCGGGTTGGTGCCGTTGTGCAGCAGCGCGGCGACCATCACCGGCCGGCCCGAATCGGCCGACAGCGACTCGAGGAAGGGCACGGGCATCTGGCCGCCCTTGGTGACCATGTAGACGCCGCGGCCGCCCTCGCCCATCGCCATCGTCAGCGCGTGCATCTCGGCGTCGCTCGCCAGCCGCGAGGGCATCGGCGTGCCGCCCTCGCCGTTGTGCGCGGGGCTGGTGCTGCTCGCGAAGCCGACCGCGCCCGCGGCCATCGCCTCGCGCACCACCTGCGCCATCGCGGCGATCTCGGCGTCGGTGGCGGCGCGCACGGTCGCGTCCGCCCCCATCACCCAGGTGCGCACCGACGAGTGGCCGACGTAGGCGGCGAGGTTGACCACGCTCCCCCGGCGGCGCAGCAGGTCGAGGTACTCCGGAAAGGTCTCGAAGCTCCAGTCGATGCCCTGGCGCAGCACGTCCAGCGACATGCCCTCGACCTGCACGAGGTTGCGCATCGTGATGTCGCGGTCCTGCGGCCGGCAGGGGGCGATGGTGAAGCCGCAGTTGCCGATCACCGCGGTGGTCACGCCGAGCGCGGGCGAGGGGCGCACGGTCGCGTCCCAGGTGACCTGCGCGTCGAAGTGGGTGTGGCTGTCGATGATGCCGGGCATCAGCGCGAGGCCGGCGGCGTCGACGACCTCGGCGCCCTGCGCGGGCAGGTCGGTGCCGACGGCGGCGATCAGGCCGCCGCGCACCAGGACGTCGCGCACGGCGGGTTCGGCGCCGGTGCCGTCGAAGACGAGGGCCTGGCGGATCAGGAGATCGGGGGAAGCGGTCATGTTCGTGCTCATTCGATGCCGTTGCGGCGGGCCAGTTCGACGAAGAGGCCCGAGTGGTCGAGGTCGGCGAGCCCGTGCCCGACCGCGTCGGCGTACAGGGACTCGAACCGGGTGGTGATCGGCGCCTCGAAGCCGAGCTCGGCGGCGGCGGCGAGGGCGTTGCGCATGTCCTTGAGCTGCACGGTCATGCGGGCACGGGGTGCGAAGTCGCGGGTGACCATCCGCTCGCCGTGGACCTGCAGGATGCGGCTGTCCGCGAAGCCGCCGGAGAGCGCCTGCCGGACCCGCGCCGGGTCGGCGCCGCCGCGCTCGCACAGCAGCAGCGCCTCGGCGACCGCACCGATGGTCACGCCGACGATCACCTGGTTGGCGAGCTTGGCGAGCTGCCCGGTGCCGGAAGGCCCGACGTGTGTCCAGCGTCCGAGCGCGGGCAGCGCGGCGCGGGCACGCGCCACCTCGGCCTCGTCGCCGCCGGCCATGATGGCGAGCGTGCCGGCCTGGGCGCCGATCGTGCCGCCGGACACCGGCGCGTCGACGTGGGCGATGCCGAGCGCGCGCAGCCGTGCGGCATGGTCGCGCGCCTCGGCCGGGCGGATCGAGGCCATGTCGACGAGCAGCGCGCCCGGCGCCATCGCGGCGGCCACGCCGTCGGCCGCACCGAAGAGCACCGCCTCGGTGGTCGGGCCGTCCGCCAGCATCGACACCACCATCTCCGCATCCGCGACCGCGCCACGCGCCGTGTCGTGCACCGTCGCGCCCTGCTCCGCCAGCGGCTCGGCCTTGGCGCGCGTGCGGTTCCACACGTGCACCGCATGGCCGGCGTCGCACAGCCGGCGGGCCATCGGGCCGCCCATCATCCCGGTGCCCAGCACTGCGATCCGCATCGTCTCCCCCTTGTCCGGATGCGCCGCCGCGGGCCCGAGGCGGGCCGTCCCGCGCGGGGCCGCGGCGGCGGCGCCCGCAACGGTGGCGGCGGCAGCAGGGGCTGTCAAGCGAGGCGACCGGATCGCGGCGACCTCGGCCGCGCGAGCGGGCCACCGCCAGCGGGTCGGGTCGCGACGGCGGACGTTCTCGCGCGGTGCCCGGGCGGGACCGTCCGCTCAGGAGGCGCCCGCGGGCGCCCCCCGCAGCGCGTCGAGCAAGGGCGTGAAGCGCTCGCGCCCCACGGCCGGAAAGCCGCAGAGATCCTGGGCGATGTCGCGCGCGAGGCTGCGCATGCGCCAGCGCACCTCGCGCGGCACCAGCTCGAGCTGCAGCACCAGCTCGGCATCGGAATCGTCGGACTGTTCGACCAAGTCGAAGTAGTGGGCGGTGCCGGTCGACACGAACGCCGCCTCGAGCCGCACCAGGAGCGGCGCCAGCCGCGCGAGCGACCGGCGCTCGGCCTCGTGCTCGGTCAGGTCTTCCAGCGCGTGCGCGGCCAGGCGGGACCGGCGCAGGCCCTCACGCACGATGACGACCCGCTCGCGCGCGGCCTCGCGATCGAGCTCGGTGGCGCCTTCGACCGGGAACGCGCGCTGCACGCGGACGACATGATTGACGATGCCGATCGGGAACTCGCCGAACACCAGGCCCATCGCCAGGACGGCACGCGCAGGGGCCGCCACCGGATCGTTGAGCACCCCCGCCATCGTCTCGGCGATGATCAGGTAACCCGACCCGTCGGGCAGTTCGCTCGAGACGGCACGCCCCGGATAGCCGGTGCCGTCCAGCCGCTCGTGGTGGGCGGCGACCAGCGCCGAGATCGGCTTCGGATAGCGGGTGTTCGTGCGCACGAAGAGCTCGCCGACCCGCGGATGCGCGCTGACGTGTCGCCACTCGTCCAGCGTCAGCTCGCGCCGGCTCGACAGGTAGGTCGGGTTCACGTACTGCTCGCCGATGTCGTGCAGCAGCGCGGCGAGCATCGTGCGCTGCAGACTGCCTTCGTCGCAGCCGCAGCGGGCGGCGAGCGCGCCCGCCGCGAGCATCACGAGGCAGGCGTGCGAGAACCCGGTGCCGCGGCCCCGGGCCGCGGTGAGCAGCAGGGACACCGACCCCTCGACCGGCAGGCTGCCGGCGACGCGCAGCAAGCGGCGGGCTTCGGATCCGGCCAGCGCCGACAGGTAGGCGCTGCCCTGCAGCAGGCGCTCCGTCTCCTCGACGATGCCGTCCGGGCCGATGCCGTCCCGGGCGGTGAGGCACTGCTCGATCGGGCGGCGCAGCGACCGGTCCTGCAGGCGCTCCACGAGCCCGGCCAGGACCGGGCTGCCGCGCGCCCACAGCTTGACGCCCCGCTCGTCGACGATGTCCTCGCTCGCCTCGATGCCGCCGGCCTCGCTGGCCGCGACGATCGAGGCCAGTGCGTGAGGGTTGGCGTGCGAGAACGGACTGCTCATCGGTGAATGCCGGCGGCCGCGGGAGTGTCCACACCGCAGGAGACTTCCCGACCGAGGGCGAGCGTCACAACCGAGACAGCCCGACAGGCAGGGCGGGCAGACGGACGGCGGATCAGCCGCCCCGCAGCGCCTCGACGATCTCGTCGCGGAACCCCGCGAACGGCGGCCTCGGGCCCTCGGGATCCTTGGCCAGCTCGTCGAGCCGGCGCAGCGCGACCGCGTCGCGCCAGTACGGCATGCGCTCGAAGTCGGCGCGCTCGGACTCCGACATCGGGCCGCCCTGCAGCGCCAGGCTCTCGACCGAATCGCGGGTGAGGCGCGCCGCATAGCCCGGCTCGACGGCGCACAGCCAGCGCTTGGCGGCGACATGCAGCCGGACCGGCTCGACGACGGCCGGGCCGAACCAGCGGGCCAGCCAGGCGGCGCCGACGGCCTCGTGGCGGTCGTCGACACCGTGGGCGGCCGGATGCTCGCCGAGCCCGTGCACCATGTGGCCGACGTCGTGCAGCAGCGCGGCGACGGTCAGCGAGGCGGACAGGCCCTGGGCCCGCGCGTGGGCGCCGGCCTGCACGGCGTGGGCGAGCTGGTTGACGGCCGACAGGCCGTAGCGGCCGCGGGCACGGCGCGCGTAGACCTCGTGCAGCGCATCGAGCACGGCGCGGATGGGTGGATCGATCGTGTCCAAGCGCGCCTCCGGAACGGGATCAGGCACCGGGCACGATGCCCAGCTCGTCGAGCGTCTCCGCCATCGCGGCGATCATCGCGTCGATGTCCAGCCGACCGATCGCGCCGATGCAGCCGACCCGGAAGGTGTCGACCCGCGTGAGCTTGCCCGGGTACAGGAGGAAGCCGCGATCGCGCATGCGGGCGTAGAGCAGGTCGAAGCGCCACGCGGGATGGGTCGGTGCCCGGAAGGTGACGATGATCGGCGCCTGCAGCGCCTGCGGCAGGAACGGCTCGAAGCCGAGTCGGCGCATGCCCGCGACCAGCACCGCGCAGTTGTCCGCGTAGCGCCCGCGGCGGGCCGCGAGCCCGCCCTCGGCGCGATACTGGGACAGGGCCTCGCGCAGGGCGGCGACGACGTGCGTGGGCGGCGTGAAGCGCCACTGCGTGGTGCGCTGCAGGTAGCGCCACTGGTCGTGCAGGTCCAGCGCGAGCGAATGGCTGACCCCGGCCGCGGCCTCGAGCGACTCGCGCCGCGCGATGACGAAGCCCATGCCGGGCACGCCCTCGAGGCACTTGCCCGACGCCGAGACGACGGCTTCGATCGCTCCCTCGCGCACGTCGATCGGCAGCACGCCGAACGAGCTCATCGCATCGACGATCAGCCGCCGCCCCTGGCGCGCCACCGCCTCGGCGACGGCCTGCAGCGGGTTGAGCATCCCGGTGCCGGTCTCGCAGTGCACGAAGGCGACGTGGGTGATCCCGGGGTCGGCCTGCAGCGCGGCCTCGAGGCGCGCGGCGTCGACCGGTTCGGACTCGTCGAAGCGCAGCTCGACCGATTCGCGGCGCAGGACCGCCAGGATCCGCAGGATCCGTTCGCAGTACGCGCCGTTGTTCGGAACCAGCACCCGGCCGTCGCGCGGCACCAGCGTGCCGAGCGCGGCCTCGACCGCGAAGGTGCCGCTGCCCTGCATCGGCACGCAGACATGGCTGCCCTGGCCGTGCACGATCGACAGCAGGTCGGCGCAGACCTCGGCCGTGATCTCGTTGAAGGCGGCGTCCCAGGAGCCGCGGTCGTGCAGCATCGCGGCCTTGGTGGCCGCCGACGTGGTCAGCGGCCCGGGCGTGAGCAGCAGCGGATCGGCGCGCACCGTCACCGGGGTGCCGAGGGTGTCCGGGGCGTTCATGGCACGATCGCCGCGCGCAGCACGCGGCGTCCGGCGGCGTCGGCCATCGCGCGGTCCACCTCGTCGAGCCGGTAGCGGCCCTCGACCAGCTCGCCGAACGGGAACCGCGTCCGGTTGTCGACGACGAAGGCGAGCGCCTGGATCAGGTGGCGCGGATGGTAGTTGTGCACGCCGACCAGCGTCACGCAGCGGCGCAGCAGCAGGTTCGCATCGAGCGTCACCATCGAGCCCGGATTCACCATCCCGGCCACCAGGTAGCGCCCGCCCGCCCGCAGCCAGCCCAGGCCGGTCGGGATCGCCGCGGCATCGCCGCAGACCTCGATCACCGCGTCGGCATCGGCGGGCAGCGCGGCGGCCACGTCGGGATGCAGGGCGAGGTCCGCGCCGAAGCGCAGCCCCAGCGCTCGCCGCGCGGGCACGGCGTCGACGCCGATCACGCGCGAGGCGCCCAGCGACTTCGCGAGCGCCGCGCCGTACAGGCCGAGCAGCCCCAGGCCCTGGACGATCACGGTCTGGCCCAGCCGGACCCCGGCGGCCTCGATCACCGCGCACATCGTCGCCACGCCGCAGTTGATCGGCGTTGCCTCGGCATCGCTGATCGATGCGGGCAGCTTCAGGATCCAGGAGTCCGGCCGGATGTAGCAGTACTCGCCGAAGCCGCCGTGGTGGTGCGGCGCCGCTTCGCAGGACATGTGGCCGTACTTGTCCACGCCTGGCGCCTTCTGCGGCAGATCGAGGACCTCGCGGGCATGGCTGCGGCCCGGCACGAAGTACTCGCTCCAGGTCACGCGGTCGCCGACGGCGAGCGGGTCGTCGCGCATGTCGTGCGTGACGGCCTCGCCGAGCGCGACGACGTCGCCGACGATCTCGTGCCCGAGCAGCCCCGGGCACGGCGACGGCCGATGCCCCTGGTACGAGTGGATGTCGGAGCGGCAGATCGTCGCCATGCGGTTCCGCACCAGCACCTCGTCGCGCCGCGGCTCGCGCAGCGGATAGCGGGCGATGCGAAAGGGGCCGTTGGGCGTGTCGTAGACCGCCAGCCGGCCGGTCTCGGGAAGGCTCGTGCCGCTCACCTCAGGCCGTCCCGTTCAGCGCGAAGTCGAAGATCCGCCAGCTGTCGATGCCGGCCTCGGCCTGGGCCTGGTAGGCGGCGTTCACCGGCACGTTCAGGATGACGGGCACCCGTGCCTCGGAGGTGCCGCCATGGCTGCGCAGCCGCTCGCCGCGCAGCGCCGACAGGTCGTGGTCGCGCGACGCGCCGCCGATGACCGCGCCGCGCTCGGCGATCACGGCGACGTCGCCTTCGCGGTCGGGGGGCAGCGAGAAGCGCGCGCAGGCGGTGGCCCGGTCCAGCGCCTCGGCGATGCCCGGCAGCCCGGCCACGTGGTCGATGACCGAGGCCGCGTCGAGCGCGGGGTCGGTGATCCAGATCCGCACGAAGCCGCCGAGCGCGCCGTGGTGGCGCACGAAGGCATCGGTGATCGGGCAGATCACGCGGGTACGTCCGGCGCCGAAGCGCGCATCCAGCACGTCCTGCAGGAACACCACGTTCGGCGCGCCATCGGGCAGCGACTTGTCGTTCATGCCGTGGTCGGCGGTCAGCGCGACCACCGCACCGAGCGCATCGAGCCGCCCGAAGCAGGCATCGATGCGACGGTGGAAGTCGTCCGACTCGGGCGTGCCCGGCGCGTGCTTGTGCTGGATGTAGTCGGTCAGCGACAGGAAGCTCAGGTCCGGCCGGTCGCGTTCGAGCAGCCTCACGCCCGCCTCGAGCACGAACAGCGACAGGTCCGCCGAATACATGTCGGGCTGCGGCATGCCGACCAGCGACAGCAGGTTCTCGATGCCGTGCTCGGCCAGCGTGCAGCGCGACGCCGTCTCGGCGGAGACGCTCACGTGGCCGCGCGAGACCTCGAGGTCCTTGCCGAGCTGGCGGCGCAGCTTGTCCTTCGCGGTGATCGACACGACCCGGGCGCCGGCGTCGGCGAACTCGGCCAGCAGCGTGCGGCTGCGCAGCAGCTCGGGGCCGGTCATCACCACCGCTTCGCCGGTCGCGGCATCGAGGTAGAAGTTGCCCGAGATGCCGTGGACCGAGGCCGGCGCCCCGGTGATCAGCGACATGTTGTTCGGGCAGGTGAAGCTCGGCACCGTGCCGTCGGCGACCGTGGCGAAGCCCTCGCGGACGAAGCGCGCGACGTTCGGCATGATGCCGTCGCGCAGGCCGCGCTCGAAGTACTCGGGGTCGCCCCCGTCGATGCAGACCACGACCACCGGCCGCCGGGGCCAGGCGTAGTCGATGCCGTTGAGATGGACGCCTGGCTTCATCGGGAGCGGACTCGAACGAACGGGCACGTCAGATCGCCCACTGGCGGATCCGTGCGGACACCAGGTCGATCAGCGTGACCGACGCGATGATGATGAGCAGCACCGCCGAGGTCTGCGCGTACTCGAAGCCGCGGATCACCTCGTGCAGGATCACGCCGATGCCGCCGGCGCCGACCATGCCGACGACCGAGGCCGATCGCACGTTCGACTCGAAGCGGTACAGCGAGTACGAGATCCACAGCGGCAGCACCTGCGGCAGCACGCCGTACAGGATCTCGTCGAACCAGCCCGCGCCGGTGGCGGTCACGCCTTCGACCGGGCGTGGATCGATCGCCTCGACCGCCTCGGCGAACAGCTTGGCGAGCACGCCGGTGGTGTGGATCCACAGCGCGAGCACGCCGGCGAACGGGCCCAGGCCGACCGCGACGATGAACAGCATCGCGAAGACCATCTCGTTGATCGCGCGGCACGCGTCCATCAGCCGCCGGACCGGCTGGTAGAGCCAGCCCGGCGCGACGTTGGACGCGCACATCAGCCCGAAGGGCACCGCGCAGACCACCGCCAGCACCGTCCCCCACAGGGCGATGTGGACGGTGATCACCATCTCGTGCAGGTAGATCCGCCAGTCGTGGAAGTCCGGCGGGAAGAAGTCCCGCGCGAAGGTGCCCATGTTGGCCGAATCGGCCCACAGCGCCAGCGGGCGCATGTCGGCGCCCTGCCACGCCCACACGAGCGCCGCCAGCAGCAGCCCCCAGGCGAGCTGGGTGCTCAGGCGGGTCCGCGGGGGCGACAGGCTCGCGTCGCCGTAGGCCGAGACGGTCTGCTGCATGGCGTGCCGCCTACTGCTTCGCCTGACGGGCCAGGACGGCGAGCTTGGCGTCGATGTCGGCCAGGCGTGCCTTCTTGTCCGCCTCGGACAGGTTGGCGTCGTTCTCGAACTTCAAGCGGTCCTTGGCGAGCTCGAGCTGGCGGATCGGGATCAGCTGCGCATCGGTCGAGGGCTTGAAGCCCGCGAGCTTGTACATGTTGCGCAGCACCTCCTTCTCGCGGGCATCCTTGCCGTAGCCGAGCACGAAGTCGCGGACCCGCTTCTTGACGTCCTCGGGCAGGTCCTTGCGCCACACCAGCGGATCGCGCGGGATCAGCGGCGAGGTCCAGAGGATGCGGATCTGCTCGACGCGCTCGGGGTTCTTCTCCTTGACCTTGTCGAGCATCTCGCTGTTGCTGGTGGCGATGTCGACCTGCCGGTTCAGCGCGGCGAGGAAGTTGCCCTCGTGGTTCGACGAGCGCGTGACCTTGAAGTGCGTGCGCGGGTCGAGGCCGTTCTGCGTGAACACGTAGTACGTCGGGACCAGCGTGCCGGAGGTCGACGCCGGGTCGCCGATGCCGAAGGTGTACTGCTTGCCGTTCTTGAGCACCTGATCGAGCGAGGTGATGCCCGAGTCCTTGTGCGTGATCAGGTACGAGTAGTAGCCCGGGGTGCCGTCGAGGTCGACGAACTGGGCGAACACCTCGCCGCCGGAGCGGTCGACCGCGTCCATCGCCGAGCGGTTGCCGTACCAGGCGATCTGGACCTTGTTGAAGCGCTGCGCCTCGATGATGCCGGCGTAGTCGGTCGCGTAGAAGCCGTTGATCTTCAGCCCGGTGGCCTTCGCCATGTCGTCGAGGAAGGGCTCCCACATCTGGCGCAGCGCGCCGGCCTTCTCGGTGGCGATGATGCCGAAGTTGAGTTCCTTGAGCTCTTGCGCGCCGGCCGCGGTGGCGGCCGTGAGCGCGACGGTCGCGATCGCCGTCTTGAGGAAACGGAGCATGGTGGTGTCCTGCCTGCGTGGAGGGGGTTGGAGTGCGGGGCGGTCAGGCCGCGGCGAGCGCGGCGACCGGGACGGGCGGACCCTCCCGGGGCGCGTCGCGCTCCGGGAAGACCGAGCCGAAGAGCTCGCGCGCCTCGGTGCCGTAGAGCTCACCGAGCAGCGCGGGCGTGAGCGCCGACGACGGTCCGTCGAACACGACGCGGCCGGCGTTCAGCGCGATCGTGCGCGGGCAGTAGCGGATGGCGAACTCCACCTGGTGCAGCGAGACCAGCACGGTGCAGGCGTGCTCGCGGTTCATCTTCGCGAGCAGCTCCATGACCTTGCGGGATGCCTCGGGGTCGAGCGAGGCGATCGGCTCGTCCGCCAGCACCAGCTCGGCGTTCTGCACCAGGCAGCGCGCGAGCGCGGCGCGCTGCTGCTGGCCGCCGGACAGGGTCGAGGCGCGCTGCCAGGCGGTCTCCTCGATGCCGACCGCGCGCAGCGCCCGCAGGGCCTGCATCCGCTCGTCGAGCGAGAACCGCATCAGCACCCGGCGCCACCACGCGGTCCGGTGCAGCAGCCCGATCAGCACGTTGGTGGCGACCGGCAGCCGGCCGACGAGGTTGAACTGCTGGAACACGAAGCCGACGCGGCTGCGCTCGTGCCGGATGCGCCGCGACACGCGGCCGCCCGACTGCATCGTGCGGCCGCAGACCACCACATCGCCGTCGTCGGCGGCGACGAAGCCCGGCACATGCCGCAGCAGCGTCGACTTGCCGGAACCGGAGGCACCGATCAGCGCGACCATCTCGCCTTCGGCGATCGTCAGCGACACGTCGTCGAGCGCCTTGCGTGTCCCGAAGGACTTGCTCAGGTTCCGGATCTCGACCGCGTGCTTCATGGCTGGGCGCTCTGTGTCATCGGTTTGAAATGGACGGCGGATAGCGTCTGTCCGCCGCGACGTACCGCCTGTCCGCGGCCTCGACCGCAGCGCCGGATGATTCACGCGGCCGGTGACAGCGCCATGACCGCGCGATGACACACCGATGACAGCGGCAGCCCCCCCCTTCCAGGATCCGTTCATGTCCCGTCACGTCTTCCATCAGGAGTCCCTCCGGATCGCCGGCCGCCGCGTCGCGGGCGACGGGCGCACGATCGAGGTCCGCGACCCGTGGACGGACGAGGTGGCGGGCACGGTGCCGAAGGCCCGCGTGGAGGACGTGCGCGAAGCGCTCGAGACCGCGCGGCGCTACCGTTCGACGCTGTCGCGTGCGGATCGGGCAGCCATCCTCGAGCGCGCCGGCGCCCTGGTGGTCGCGCGCGAGGACGAGCTCGCGGCGCTGATCACGCTCGAGTCGGGCCTCTGCATGAAGGATTCGCGCTACGAGATCGGCCGGGTGCGCGACGTGTTCCGGTTCGCGGCGCAGGCGGCGCTGCGCGACGACGGCGAGATCTTCTCCTGCGACATCACGCCCCATGGCCGTCGGCGTCGCGTCTACACGCAGCGCGACCCGCTGCTCGGCGTGATCGTCGCGATCACCCCGTTCAACCATCCGATGAACCAGGTCGCCCACAAGGTCGCGCCCGCGATCGCGACGAACAACCGGATGCTGCTGAAGCCGTCCGAGAAGGTGCCGCTGTCGGCGCTTCGGCTCGCCGACATCCTCTACGAGGCGGGGCTGCCGCCGCCGATGTTCCAGGTGGTGACCGGCGACCCGGCCGAGATCGCCGGCGAGCTGCTGACCCATCCCGCGGTGGACCTCGTGACCTTCACGGGCGGTGCGGCGATCGGCCGCCTGATCGCCGAGCGCGCCGGCTACCGGAGGCTGGTGCTGGAGCTCGGCGGCAACGATCCGCTGATCGTGATGGACGACGCCGACCTCGACGAGGCGGCGGCGCTCGCGGCCTCGGGCTCGTACCGCAACAGCGGCCAGCGCTGCACGGCGGTCAAGCGGATCCTCGTGCAGCGCGGCGTGGCCGACGCGTTCGTCGAGCGTCTGGTCGCGCTCACCCGCGCCTGGACCTGGGGCGATCCGCGCGACGAGACGATCGGCATGGGCACGGTGATCGACGCGGACGCGGCGCGCTGCTTCGAGCAGCGGGTCGACGAGGCGGTGGCCGCCGGCGCGACGCTCCGGGTGGGCAACCTGCGCGAGGGCGCCTCCTACTCGCCGACCGTGATCGACCACGTCAGGCCCGACATGACCGTCGTGGTCGAGGAGACCTTCGGACCGGTCTCGCCGGTGATCCGCTTCGACACGGTCGACGAGGCGATCGCGATCGTCAACGGCTCGCGTTTCGGCCTGTCCTCGGGGGTGTGCACCAACCGGCTCGACGTGATCACGCGGCTGGTGGCCGAGCTCGAGGTCGGCACGGTGAACGTGCGCGAGGTGCCGGGCTACCGGCTCGAGCTCACGCCCTTCGGCGGCATCAAGGATTCCGGCCTGGGCTACAAGGAAGGCGTGCAGGAGGCGATGAAGAGCTTCACCAACCTCAAGACCTACTCGCTGCCCTGGCCGGCGTGAGGCGCCGCTCCGCTCAGGCGCTGCGCAGGAAGCGGCGCGAGTAGCGCGCCTCGACCCGGTCGAGCGCGAGCAGCATCGGCAGGTCCGCGCAGCCGAACGCGATGTCGTGATGCGGCTCGCCGATCAGCCGGCCGCCGGCGCGCAGGTAGCCCTTGATCAGCGGCGGCACCACCACCTCGCAGCCGAGCGCCAGCGCGTCGACCGACAAGCGGCGCTTCGGGAACACGCGGAACTCCTCGGGCGCGGCATGCTCGGCCCACAGTTCACGCCAGAGCGTCGCCGCGAACCCGCCGCCGTCGGCGGCCGGCACGCTCGCGCAGCCGATCAGGTAGCGGTACGGCAGGCCGGCCAGGAGCGCGCCCAGGCCCGCCCACAGCAGCATGATGGTCGCGCCGGTCCGATAGTCCGGGTGGACGCACGACCGGCCGAGCTCGACCAGCTCGTGCCGGATCGAGCGCAGCCGGTCGGTGAAGAACTCGCTCTCGACGTAGAGGCCGCCGGCCTCGCGCCCCTGCTCGGGCAGCATCACGCGATAGGTGCCCACCACCTCGCCGCTCGCCTGGTCCTCGACGATCAGGTGCTGGCAGAACCGGTCGAAGATGTCGCGATCGACACCCGGCGTGGCGCCGGACAGCCGAGCACCGTACTCCTCGCTGAAGACCCGAAAGCGCAGCCGCTGGGCCGCCTCGATCTCGTCGGGTCGCGTGGCGAGGCGGGCGACGAGACGGCCCGCCCGGGCGAGCTCGGTGGAACGGATCGGTGCGTCGAGGACCGCTGACATCGGAAGGCTCCGTCGTGGATCGATGGGCGCCAGCCTGACCGGCGTGCATTGCGCGGGCGTGACCGTCCGATGACGCGGCGATGACGGTGCGTCATCGAACTGAAGCCTCGCCGTCAAGACGGTGTCATGCGGCATCGGCAGCATTCTTGACGCATGCAGACCATCGATCTCGTCTACTTCGACGCCGGCAGCGGGCATCGCGCCGCGGCCCAGGCCCTGCGCGGCGTGATCGCCGCCCAGCGTCGCCCCTTCCGGGTCCGGCTCGTGCAGCTCATGCATGTGCTCGACCCGACGGACGCCTTCAGGCGCGTCTCGGGCATGGCGCCCGAGGACGTGTACAACCGGCGGCTCGCGCGCGGCTGGACCTTCGGGCTGGGGTCGGAGCTGCGCGTGCTGCAGGCGATGATCCGGATCGGGCACCCGGCGCTGGTCCGGACCCTTCGGGCCCACTGGGCGCGCACCGCACCCGATCTGGTGGTCTCGCTGGTGCCGAACTTCAACCGTGCGCTCCACGAGTCGCTGCACGAGGCCCTGCCCGGGGTCCCCTTCGTCACGGTGATGACCGACCTCGCCGACGTGCCGCCGCGCTTCTGGATCGAGCCGGGAACCCGCGGTCATGTGGTGTGCGGCACGCGACGCGCGGTCGAGCAGGCCCTGGAGGCCGGTGTCGGCGCGGACCGCGTGCATGCGGTGAGCGGCATGATCCTGCGGCGCGAGTTCCATCAGCCCGCACCCGCCGATCGCGAGACCACGCTGCGCACCCTGGGGCTCGACCCCGCGCGGCCCACCGGCCTGGTGATGTTCGGCGGGCACGGCTCGGCGCAGATGACCCGCGTGGCCGAGGCGCTCGACGACATCCAGCTGCTGTGCCTGTGCGGTCACAACGACGCCCTGCTCGATGCGCTGCGCGGCCTGCGCCGCACGGCACCGCTGGCGGCGGTCGGGTTCACCGGCGAGGTGCCCCGCCACATGCGGGCCGCCGACTTCTTCATCGGCAAGCCGGGGCCGGGGAGCTTGAGCGAAGCGCTGCACTGCGGCCTGCCGGTGGTCACCTTCCGCAACGCCTCGACGATGCCGCAGGAGCGCTACAACACGCGCTGGGTGCAGGAGCAGGACGTCGGGCGGGTGGTGGCGTCGACCCGGGCGCTGCGCCCCGCGATCGCGTCGCTGCTCGGCGAGCTGGACGCCGTGCGCAGTCGGGTCGCGCGGATCGAGAACCGCGCGGTGTTCGAGGTCGCGGACCTGCTGGCCGAGCTGCTGCGACCGGTGCACGGTACACGGACGAGCGAGCGGTCCGAGCCGGCGGTCGTGGCATGAACGCGTTCGCGGAGCCGCTCGACCCCGAGGCCACGCTGCGGGTACGGACGGCCTGGATCTCCGACCTGCACCTGGGCACGGCGGGCTGCCAGGCACCCGCGCTGCTGACGTTCCTGCGCGAGGTCGAGTGCGAGACGCTCTATCTGGTCGGCGACATCGTCGACGGCTGGCAACTCAAGCGCTCGTGGTACTGGCCGCAGTCGCACAACGACGTGGTGCAGAAGATCCTGCGCAAGGCGCGCAAGGGCACCCGGGTGGTCTTCGTCCCGGGCAACCACGACGAGTTCGCGCGGCGCTACGTCGGCCACAGCTTCGGCGGGGTCGAGGTCGTCGAGGACTGCATCCACGTGACCGCGGACGGACGCCGGCTCTGGGTGACCCACGGGGACCTGTTCGACGGCGTCGTGCAATGCGCCCGTTGGCTCGCGCACCTGGGCGACGCGGCCTACGAGTTCACGCTGCGCGCCAACCGGTGGTTCAACGTGGCCCGGGCGAGGATGGGCCTGCCGTACTGGAGCCTGTCGCGCTACCTGAAGCTCAAGGTCAAGCGCGCGGTCAGCTACGTGGGCGACTTCGAGGCCGCAGTCGCCCGCGAGGCCCGCCGGCGGGGCGCGAACGGGGTGGTGTGCGGCCACATCCACCACGCCGAGATCCGGACCATCGACGGTGTCCTCTACTGCAACGACGGGGACTGGGTCGAGAGCCTGACGGCGCTCGTCGAACGGCACGACGGCCGGCTCGAGATCCTGGACTTCTCCGGCGCCGCGACGCGGGCCGGGGCCGACACGGCCTTCGTGCAGTCGGCCGAACCGCTCGGCCTGAAGACGTCCTAGCGGGCAGGCAGCCTTCACGGCCGGGCGAGCCAGGGGGCCCCGGGCGTGTCCTGCATCGCGCCACGCGACCGCACCGCCGGTCCGGCGCCGAGTTCCGCTCGCGCCGGCGGACGGACCCGAGCCGGCCCCGGGCGTCGAAGCTTGCACGGCGAGCCGTGCGGGCCCGCCGCCCGCACCGTCCCTCGCCGCCCCTCCGATGCCTGTCCGAACTGCCACGCCGCCCGTTCTTGCGCCCGTTCCCGCGCCCGAGCCTGCCGCCCCGCGTGCCCCCGGCATCGCCCGGGCGGCGGGCTGCCTGATCGGACTCGGCGCGGCGCTCGGACTCGGCTCGGCGCCCGCGCTCGCGCAGACGGCTGCCGAACCCGCGACGGCCCCGGCCACGACCGCCCCGCCGAAGCAGCGCAGCGGCACCGCCTTCGTCGTCGACGCCAGCGGCCGGCTGCTGACCAACGCGCATGTCGTGGCCGACTGCGCCCGCATCGAACTCACCTACGGCGACGGCCGCCGCGTCAGCGGCCGGATCGCCGTGCGCGACCCGCGCGCCGACCTCGCGCTGCTCGAAGGCGCGGAGCCCGCGACCGCGGTCGCCGCGTTCGCCCGCGCGGGCGCCCGCGCCGGCGACGACGTGATCGCGCTCGGCTATCCGCTGCGCGGCCTGCTCGCGATGGAGGCGAACGTCTCGACCGGCATCGTCAGCGCGACCGCGGGCCTGAAGGACGACCCGACGCGGCTGCAGATCTCGGCGCCGATCCAGCCGGGTCACTCAGGCGGACCGCTGCTCGACGAGTCGGGCGCGGTGGTCGGCGTGGTCGTCTCCAAGCTGAACGCGCTGCGCGTGGCGCGCATGACCGGCGACGTGCCGCAGAACGTGAACTTCGCGATCAAGTCCGGCGTCGCGCAGGCCTTCCTGCGGGCCCACGGCATCGAGCCGGCGATGGCCGAACCGCCGGCACGGCGCCCGCGCACCGCGGACGTGGTGCAGGCGGCGCGGGCGTTCACCGCGCTGGTGGAGTGCGCGACGCAGACCGGGGCGCTCTCGGCCGGGGCGTCGCCGACGGTGGCCCCGGGCCCGGCGACAGGGCCCGCGCCGCTCGCCGCAGCCCCTGCCCTGGCCCCTGCCCTG
This sequence comes from Burkholderiales bacterium, assembly GCA_027489195.1. Classification (GTDB taxonomy): domain Bacteria; phylum Pseudomonadota; class Gammaproteobacteria; order Burkholderiales; family Burkholderiaceae_E; genus UBA4615. The sequence goes on from JAIYAG010000594.1 coordinate 20,262, forward strand.
GCCCCTGCCCTGGCCGCTTCTCCCGCCCCGAGCTTCGACCTCCCGGTGCGCTGCGTGCTCGGCGAGGAGTGCGCGCCGCTCGACTTCTTCGACCATGGCGAGCAGCGCGACTTCGCCTGCGGCCAGCGTGCGGCACCCCGCAGCGTCTACACCCGCTTCGCGCTGCTGGGCGAGCACCTGGGCCGCCGCGACCTGGCGATCGTCGCCGCGGCCGACGGCCGCGTGGTCGGGCGCGGCGAGAGCGGGCTGACGCTCGAGCACGGCGGCGGCTGGCGCACCGTCTACCGCTTCGACACCGGGACCGCCGCGGTCCCGGTCGGCACGGCCGTGAGCCGCGGCGACGTGCTCGGTCGCCTCACCCCGTTCAAGTGGGGAACGAGCACCGCCGCGGTGATGGGGTTCGCGGTGACGAAGGACGGCCGTGCACTCGACCCGTTCCGTCCCGACCCGTCAACGGCCGGCTGCGGGACCTCGGTCGACACGCGCTGGTCGCCCGCCGCCCAGGCCGCGCTCGGCTACGTCGCCACGGCCGTGCTCGACGCCGGCTTCGCCGCGAAGGACCTGGATGCCGCGGGACTGCAGGCGGGCGACCTGCCGCCCGTCACCCGCGAATCGACGCACCTGTCGTTCTGGGTGCGCCGCGTCGGCGTGCGCGCCGGCGACCGCGAGCGGGTCGAGGTGCTCGACCCGGCGGGCCGGCCGGTGGGCCGCCACGAGTTCGTCGCCGAGACCGCGCGCGCGGCAGGGCTGCTGCAGATCGCACGCCGCAATCCGGCGGCGAGCTGGGCGCCCGGCACCTACAAGGCGACCTACACGCTGACGCGTGACGGCGCCGAGCTGGTCAGCGCCGTGCGCGAGCTGACGCTGCGCTGAGCGTACCGCCCGCGGCCGCCGGGCTGCGCGCCGTCCGCCGTCAACGGCGGAACGGGCTCGAGAACTTGGGATCGGCCGCGAACGCGGTATCGGTCAGCGTGCCCAGGAAGGCCACCAGCGCCTGCTTGTCGGCGTCGCTCAGGTTGAGCCGGCGGGGCGGCCCGCCATTGGGCTGGCGCAGCCGGTTGTCGAGCGCGGGACCGGCCTGCACGCCGGAGTTGTAGTGCTCGACGACCTGCGCGAGGCTCGAGAACCGTCCGTCGTGCATGAAGGCGGTGCCGAGCGCGACGTTCTTGAGCGACGGCGACTTGAACACCACCGTCTCGCCGGCATCGAGCCCGTTGCTGCGCGAGTTCGCGTTGAGCGCGAAGGTCGGCGGCACGTGGCAGCCGGCGCAGCCGAGCCCGCCCTGCTGCGGCGCCATGACGAACAGCACCCGGCCGCGCTCCTGCTGCGCGCTGAAGCCGCGCGCCGGCAGCGACAGGCCGCGGTCGGCGAGCGCCGGGTCGTAGTTGAGCGCGTACGCCGTGTCCCAGGCGCTGCCGGCCGAGACCATCGCGCGCTCGAAGTGCGCGAGCGCCCGCTGGATGCGCGCCTCGGTGATCGTGGCGTCGCCGAACGCGAGCTCGAACAGCTCGGGGTAGTAGGGCAGCGCCGCCATCTTCGCGACCAGCGCCGCCATGCCGCCGGCGGCCGGGTCGAAGCCCATCTCGACCGGATGCTGGATCGGCTGCGTGGCCTGCGCCTCGACGCTCGCGGCGCGGCGGTCCCAGAACATCGTGCCCGGGCGCCAGTAGCGCAGGTTGCCCAGCCGCATCGCGTGCGCGGTGGTGAACTGCGTGCCGGCGAAGCCCGCGCTGAAGCGCGCCGGGTCGTCGAAGCCGATCGCCTGCTGGTGGCAGGACGCGCAGGACACCGCGTCGTTCACGCTCAGTCGCTTGTCGTTGAACAGCACGCGGCCGAGCGTCGCGACCCGGTTCGACACCGGGTCGGCGAGCGGGGCGTTGTCGATCGCGCGGACGCGGCCGTCGTAGTGCACGGGCAGCGC
>JAIYAG010000036.1 GCA_027489195.1 Burkholderiales bacterium
TCAACGGTTTTCAAGACCGCCGCATTCGACCGCTCTGCCAGCCCTCCGACCTGCGGATCATCGCATATCCGTCCGCGCGGCCGCAGCCTCGAAGGGTTCGAAGGGCCGGGCCGAGTCGGCAGCCCCGTCCGGGCCGAGCGGCTCGCTCTGTTCGCTCCACGCCCGCGCGAAGGCCACGCCGTAGAGGAACACCGCGGCCGAGTAGAACAGCCACATCAGCAGCACCGCGAGCGAGCCTGCGGCACCGAACGCGTCGACCGTGCCGGCTCGCGCGAGGTACAGGCCGAACAGGCTCTTGCCGACCACGAAGAGCAGCGCCGCAACCGAGGCGCCCAGCGTGACTTCCCGCCACTGCACGCGGGCCCGGGGCATCGCCTTCATCAGCAGCGCGAAGGTCGTGCCCAGCAGCAGCAGCGAGCTCGCCTGGTTGACCACGCCGATCAGCATCCGGACCGCATCGTCGGGCGGCCACATCATGTCCTGCAGGGCCATCACCACCGCATCGAGCACCAGCGAGACCACCAGCAGGAACCCCACGCCGACGACCAGTCCGATCGACAGCAGGCGCACGCGAAGGAAGGCGCCGACCGGCCCCGACCCGGGGCGCGGCGGCACCTTCCAGAGGAGGTTCACGTCTTCGCTGAGTTCGGCGAAGACCGCCGAGGCACCGACCAGCAGCGTGGCCACCGACAGCAGCGTCTTGAAGACGCTGCCATCGGCCAGCCAGGCGCTCTGGATCAGCCCCTGCACGGCATGCGCACCGTCCTCGCCGATCAGGCCCTGCAGCTGCCCGACGAGCTGCCCGCGCACCGCCTCGGGTCCGAAGAAGGTGCCGCCGATCGCGATGACGATCACGAGCGTCGGTGCGAGCGAGAAGGCCGAGAAGAATGCGACTGCGGCCGCCATCGTGGGACAGCGTTCGTCGAGCCAGCGTCGCCCGGCCGAGCCGGCGGCGCGGCCGAATCTGCGCATGACGAGCATCGGAACTCCTCGGCGTGAACCGGGGACGGTGCAAGCTGCATGCCCGGACGGACCGGGACACGGCGGTGCCGCGGGTCAGGCGGGCGCGAACGCCGGCCACGGCCAGTCGCCGTCGACCAAACGCTGCAGGTGCATCACCGCGATGTGCGTCTTGACGTCGGGCAGCCGCCCGGCCCGCAGCGCGTCGACGAGCTCGCCCACCGTCGCCCATTCGACGTCGATCAGCTCGCCGTGGTCGGGCGCAGCGTCGGCGCGCCGCTCCAGCCCGCGCGCGACGAAGATGTCGATCACCTCGTTCGAGAAGCCGATCGCCGGGTGGATCTGCAGCAGCGGCGCCCATTCGCGCGCGGCGTGACCGGTCTCCTCGAGCAGCTCGCGCTTCGCGGTCTGCAGCGAGGTCTCGCCCGGATCGATCTTGCCCGCCGGGATCTCGAGGTAGGCCCGATGCATCGCATAGCGCCACTGCCGGACCATCAGCACACGACCGTCGTCGGCGATCGGCAGCATCGCGGCCGCGCCAGGATGCATCACCCATTCGCGGCCGTGCAGGGAGCCGTCGGGCAGGCGGGCGCGGTCCTTGCGGACCTTCAGGAACAGGCCCTGGTAGACCAGCTCCGAGTCGACCGTCTGCTCTTCGAGGTGATCGCTCATCGAGGACGGCCCGGCAAGAAACAGGCCCCGGTCAGATGCCGAAGGCCTGCCGCACCGCGCCCAGGCACAGCGTCATCAGCGGCCCGGGCACGAGGCCGAGCAGCAGGATCAGCGCGCCGTTGACCGCCATCACCGCCCGGGCACCGGGCGCCGCCGCGATCGGGCCGGCGTCGAGCGGCTCGTCGAAATAGACGGTCTTGACGATGCGCAGGTAGTAGAACGCGCCGATCAGCGAGACCAGCACCGCGAGGATCGCCAGCCAGGTCATCCCGGCCTCGACCACCGACTGCAGCACCGCGAGCTTGGCGTAGAAGCCGACGGTCGGCGGGATGCCGGCCAGCGAGAACATCAGCAGCAGCATCACGAACGCCAGCCCCGGCGCGCGCTTCGACAGGCCCTTCAGGTCGTCGATGTCCTCGGCCTCGTGGCCCTTGCGTGCCACCAGCAGGATCACGCCGAAGGTGCCCAGCGTCGTCAGCACGTAGGTGACGACATAGAACATCGACGCGCTCCACGCATCGGCCATGCCGTCGGTGGAGCCGCCCACCACGCCCGACAGCATGCCGAGCAGCACGAATCCGACCTGCGCGATCGTCGAGTAAGCCAGCATCCGCTTGAGGTTCGACTGCGCGATCGCGACCAGGTTGCCGACGATCATCGACAGCACCGACAGCACCAGCAGCATCTGCTGCCAGTCGACCGCGACCGACGGCAGCGCCTCGGCCAGCATCCGGAACGCGATCGCGAAGGTCGCGATCTTGGGCGCGGAGGCGATCAGCAGCGTCGCGACCGTGGGCGTGCCCTGGTACACGTCCGGCACCCACATGTGGAACGGCACGGCGCCGAACTTGAAGGCGAGACCCGACACGATGAACACCACGCCGAAGACGATCACGGTGGTGTTCGCCGGCGTGCGCCCGCTCATCGACGCGGCGATGCGGTCGAGGTCGAGCGTGCCCGTGCCGCCGTAGAGCATCGACATGCCGTAGAGCAGGAAGCCCGAGGCGAGCGCGCCCAGCACGAAGTACTTGATCGCCGCCTCGGTCGACACCGCGTGGTCACGGCGCAGCGCGGCCAGCGCGTACAGCGACAGCGACATCAGCTCGAGGCCGAGGTAGACCACCAGCAGGTTGCCCGCCGAGATCATGATCATCTGGCCAAGCAGCGCGAAGAGGGCCAGCGCATAGAGCTCGCCGCGATGCATGCCACGGTCGATGGCGTAGCCGCGCGCGTAGACGAGCGTCGCCGCGACCGACAGGTAGGACACCAGCTTGAGCACGTGGGCGAGGCCGTCGGCGACGTACATGCCGCCGAACGCGACCTGAGCCGGCGAGCCGATCTGCCAGACCGTCGCGGCCGCCGGCAGCAGCAGCAGCGCGATCGCCAGCCGGTCGATCTTGGTCTCCTCGCCGTCAGCCTGCTTGACGAAGACGTCGACGAGCAGCACCGCGCAGGCCGCCACCAGCAGCAGGATCTCCGGCAGCGCGGCGGTGATGTTGAGCTTGTCCATCGGGGTCACTCGGCGATCTTGGAGATGGCGACGTGGTCGAGCAGCGCCCGCACCGACGCCTCGGAGACGTCGGTGAACGGCTTGGGCCACAGGCCCATCGCCAGCACGGCGGCCGCCAGCACCGCGAGCATCCAGAACTCGCGCGCGTCGACGTCCTTGAGCGCACGCACCTCGTCGTTGGCGATCTCGCCGAACACCACCCGCTTGTACATCCACAGCGAATAGGCCGCGCCGAAGATCAGCGTGGTGGACGCGATCGCGGCGATCCAGAAGTTGAACTTCACCGCGCCCAGGATGACCATGAACTCGCCGACGAAGCCCGAGGTCGCGGGCAGCCCGGCGTTGGCCATGGGGAACAGAATGAAGAGCGCGGCGAACTTCGGCATGGTGTTGACCACGCCGCCGTAGTCGGCGATCCGCCGGCTGTGCATGCGGTCGTACAGCACGCCGATGCACAGGAACATCGCGCCCGAGATGAACCCGTGCGAGATCATCTGGACGATCCCGCCCTGCATGCCGAGCTGCTCGAACATGAAGAAGCCCAGGGTCACGAACCCCATGTGCGCGATCGACGAGTACGCGACCAGTTTCTTCATGTCGGTCTGCACCAGCGCCACCAGGCCGATGTAGACGACCGCGATCAGCGACAGCGTGATCATGAAGCCGGACAGCGCCTGGCTGGCGTCGGGCACGATCGGCAGCGACAGCCGCAGGAAGCCGTAGGCGCCGAGCTTGAGCATGATCGCCGCCAGCACCACCGAGCCGCCGGTGGGTGCCTCGACGTGGGCATCCGGCAGCCAGGTGTGCACCGGCCACATCGGCACCTTCACCGCGAAGGCCAGCAGGAAGGCGAAGAAGACGGTGATCTGTTCGTTCATCGACAGCGGCACCTGATGCCACTCGAGGATCGAGAACGAGCCCGACTTGATGTACAGGAAGATGATCGCGACCAGGGTCAGCAGCGACCCGAGCAGCGTGTACAGGAA
>JAIYAG010000631.1 GCA_027489195.1 Burkholderiales bacterium
AGTTCCGGGATGCGCTGCCGCGCACCGAGACCGGCAAGCTGCAGCGCTTCAGGCTGCGCGACTGAAGCTCGGCGCGCGCGCCGCCGCCTAGACGGGCGTGACCGTCACCCGCGCCTCGAGGGCCTGCGCACCGCCGCCGAGGATCACGCCGCGCAGCGGCGTCACGTCGGAGAAGTCACGGCCCCAGCCGAGCGTCACGAAGTCCTGGTCGACGCGCCGGTCGTTGGTCGGATCGATGTCGATCCAGCCCTGCCCCGGGCACCAGGCGGACACCCAGGCGTGCGAGGCGTCGGCCCCGACAAGCCGCGGCTTGCCCGGCGGCGGACGGGTGAGGATGTAGCCGGACACGTAGCGGGCCGGCACGCCGACGCCGCGCAGGCACGCGATCATCAGCTGCGCGAAGTCCTGGCACACCCCGCGCCGCTCGGCGAACACCTCCTCGAGCGGCGTGGTCACGGTGGTGGCCTCGGCGTCGAACTCGAAGTCGCGGTGGATGCGGTGCGCGAGCTCGTCGAGGGCGACGACGAAAGGCACGCCCGGCCGGAAGCTGCGCGCCGCATAGTGCACGGCCCGCCGCGAGCGCGGCACCAGCGGACTCGGGCCGAAGAAGGAGGCGAGCTCGAGCGCCTCGCGGCCGCTGGTGCGGCGCGCGGCCGCGGGGTCGAAGGGCCGCAGCGCGGCTTCGGTGTCGTGCAGGGGCGGTGCGATCTCGATCCGCGACTCGGCGACGACATCGAGCCGCTCGTGCGCGGCATGGATCGCGAAGGCGGAAACCGCGTTGCCGAACGAATCGGTGCGGGCGTCGATCCAGTCGGGGCCCGGCGCCACCGAGAGGCGGTGCTCGAGCACGCGCTGCCTCGCACAGACGCGCGGTGCGAGGTGGGCGAGCTGCCACGACTGCGAGACCGGCGCCTCGTAGCGGTACTCGGTCTCGTGCACGACGTGCACGACGCGCGGCGCGCCCATGGTCTCAGGCCGCGAGCGTGGCGCGGCCGCGCTCGTCGGCATGCGCGAAGAAGCGCAGCGACAGGCGATCGGAGAGCGCGGCCGCGCCGTCGGCGATCGCGTCGAGCCGCGCCGCGAGGACCGCGTCGGGCACCAGCGCGGTCGCGTCCTCGAGCGGCCCGAGGTCCGCGAGCACGGCGGGCGCGAGGTCGGCGCCGGCACCGGCCAGCGCGTGGTCCACGCGGGCCAGCACGTCGGCCAGCCCGCGCAGCTGGAATGCGACCGAGCGCGGATTGGTCTCGTCGCGGATCACCAGGTCGAGCGCGGGCAGCCACTCGGGCTGGCCCATGTAGCGCGAGCGGTAGGTGATCGACGAGTCGCAGAACTCGAGCAGCCAGTCGAGTCCGGCCGAGCGGCCCTCGCGGGCGGCGCAGGCGACGGCCGCGCAGATCGCGCGCAGCCGCTCGATGCGCCGGCCGATCGACATGAAGCGCCAGCCGGTGTCGCGGGTCATCCCGTCGAGCGCGAAGCCCGACTGCGTGACCAGCCCGTCGACGATGCGGTCGAGCAGGCCCATCGCCTGCGGCAGCTCGCGGAACGCATCGAAGGCCGGGTCCTGCAGCAGCCGGTTGATGGTCCGCCAGTGGTCCACCGAGAGCCGGTCGCGCAGGCCGAAGGCGACGCGCTGCACCTGCAGCAGCGTCGTGCGCAGGCCGCCCATGCGCTCGGCCTCGTAGAGCGAATCGAGCAGCGCGGTCTCGGTCTCGTCCTCGTCGTCGACGACACCGAGCGCGCGGCCCAGCGCCAGCAGCGGGGCCTGCGCGGCGCGGTCGACGTCGTCGTCGACCGAGAAGCGCGGCAGCGCGACGCGCAGCAGCCGTGCCGAGTCCTCGGCCCGCTCGGAATAGCGCCCGAGCCAGAAGAGGTTCTCGGCGGCGCGCGAGGACAGCGTCGACGAGCCGCTGCGCACCAGCTCGTCGGCGCCGACGGTGGAGCGCAGCAGCGTGAGCCCGCCCTCGGCCGGCGCGCTGGCGAGCACCCAGGTGTCCTTGGAAGCACCGCCGCGCTGCATCGAGATCACCCGCGCGTCGTGCGAGCCCGCGACCCGTGCGAGGCCGCCCGGCATCACCGTCCAGCCGCCGCGCGACGCGACCGCGAACACGCGCAGGCCGACGGCGCGCGCCCCGAGGTGGCCGGGGCGCGTGCGGTCGTAGACCGGCGCCTGCGACAGCCGCACCAGCTCCTGCGCGATCCAGGCCTCGGGGTGTCGGCGGATGCGCGCGGCGAGCGAGCGCGCGCCGGCCGCATCGAGGTCCTGGCCGAAGACCGGCTCCTCGCGCAGCACCGGGTCGGCGGACTTGAACACCAGCTGCGACATCCGCGGCAGCGCGTCGGCGAGCGCGGCGGGCTCGCCGAGCCACCAGGTCGCGATCGACGGCATCTTCAGCGGCTCGCCGAGCAGGCGCTCGGACAGCCGCGGCAGGAAGCCCATCATCGCGCCCGACTCCAGCACGCCCGAGCCGATCGCGTTGGCCATCAGCACGCTGCCGCGGCGCGCGCAGTCGGTCAGGCCGGGCACGCCGAGCGCGGAGTCGGAGCGCAGCTCGAGCGGATCGCAGAAGTCGTCGTCCTGGCGGCGCAGGATCGCGTGCACGCGGCGCAGGCCCTCGACGGTCTTGAGCCAGACCTTGCCGCCGCGCACCGCGAGGTCGCTGCCCTCGACGAGCGTCAGGCCCAGGTAGCGCGCGAGCAGGGAGTGCTCGGAATAGGTCTCGTTGTACGGCCCGGGCGTGAGCAGCACCGTGAGCTGGGGGCCGTCGCCCGAGGGCGCGAAGTCGCGCAGCGTGTCGCGCAGCGCGACGAAGAAGCCGGCGAGCCGCTGCGCGTGCAGGTCGCGGAAGAGCTGCGGGAAGATCCTCGAGACGATCAGCCGGTTCTCGATCGCGTAGCCCGCGCCCGAGGGCGCCTGCGTGCGGTCGGCGACCACCCACCAGCGCCCGTCGGGCGAGCGGGCGAGGTCGGCCGCGTAGACCACCAGCGACGGCCGACCGGTCGGCGTGGCACCGCAGGCGGGACGCCGGAACGCGCTGTGACCGAGCACCAGCCGCGGCGGCAGCAGCCCCTCGGCGAGGAGCTGCTGCGGACCATAGAGGTCGGCCAGCACCGCGTCGAGCAGGCGAGCGCGCTGCGCGACCGCCGCCTCGATCGCCGGCCACTCGTCGGCGGGGATGATCATCGGCAGCGCATCGAGTGCCCAGGGACGCTCGGCGCCCTTGGGGTCGGCGTACATGTTGTACGTCAGCCCGCTGTCGCGGATCTCGCGCTCGATGGTCGCGATCCGGTCGCGCATGCGTGCCGGCTCGGCCCGGGTGAGCATGTCCACCAGCGGCGCCCAGTGCGCGCGCGGACGGCCGTCCTCCCCGAGCATCTCGTCGAAGCGGGGCTCGGCGCGCGGGTACGCGGCGAGCAGGTCACGCACGCCGCAGGTCCAGCGTGCAAGGGGTCTCTGGATCGATCCGCGCCGCGTTCGGGGTCATCTCGCCGGGGGTGTGCCCCATCCTGAAGAAGCGCGCGAGCCGCCTCGCCTCCGCCTCGTATGCATTGACGGGGAACGTCTCGTGGTTGCGGCCCCCGGGATGCGCGACATGATACTGGCATCCCCCGATCGACCGGCGGTTCCAGGTGTCCACCAGGTCGACCACGAGCGGCACGTGCGGGTCGATCGTCGGATGCAGGCAGGACGACGGCTTCCACGCGCGGTAGCGCACGCCGCCGACCTGCGCGCCCTCGGGCCCGACGCGCTGCAGCGGCACCGTGCGACCGTTGACCGTGAGCGCGTGACGCCCCTCGATCAGGCCGCGCGCCGACAGCTCGATGCGCTCGAGCGAGGCATCCACGAAGCGCACCGTGCCGCCGATGGCGCCGGTCTCTCCCAGCACATGCCACGGCTCCAGTGCCTGCCGCAGTTCCAGATGCACGCCTTCCGCCGCGACCTCGC
>JAIYAG010000338.1 GCA_027489195.1 Burkholderiales bacterium
CCGGCGAACCCGCCGCCGCCACCGCCACCGCGCCCGTTGCCGGCGCCGCCGCCGAGGCCACCGCCTCCGCCGCCGCCGCCGCCGCCGCCCTGCTGCTCGCGGGCCTCGTTGACGACCAGCGCCCGGCCTTCGAGCGAGTGGCCGTTCAGCGCGCGGATGGCGTTCTGCGCACCATCGTTGTTGGCCATGGTGACGAAGCCGAAGCCGCGCGAGCGGCCGGTTTCACGGTCGGTGATGATGCGTGCCTCGACGACCTCGCCATGGGCGGCGAACATCTCGGAGAGCTGGGCATCGGTGGCGCGCCAGGGCAGGTTGCCGACGTAGATCTTGGTGCTCATGCGTTGACCTCGAAATCAAATGTCCCATTGCATTCCGAGGCGAAGCAGAAGCGGTCGGCCCGACGGTACCGACCCAATCGCAGCGATCCGGGAAATGCAAATCTCGGTGCGGTACGGCCTCAGCCCGTGAAGGTGGAGCGAGAGGAAGAAAAGTCGAACACGGTACGGTCGAAACAGGCGTGGTGGTGAGGAGTTGACCGAAATTGACGGCAGAATCGAACAGGATCCGACGCAAGCGAGGGCCATGCGCCAAGGCGACTCTGCCACAAGCCCCCTGGCCGCGCACTAGACAATTCGTATTAGTCAGCACGCGAAACTCACCTACACGGTACAGAATATCACGACTTTCTCACTAAACAAAGACCGCCCCGAGGCGGCCCGCCAGGCGCTGCAGGCATGGCTTGCCAAGCGGGCGAGACTGGATAAAAATACAGGCTTCGCGGCCAGCCGCGCCTTCGCCGAGCCTCCTCCGTCATGCGCGATCTCACCGCCCGTCAACAGGAAATCCTCGGACTGCTCCGGCAGCACATCGCCGACACCGGGTTCCCCCCCACGCGAGCGGAGATCGCCGCCAAGCTCGGTTTCCGCTCGCCCAACGCGGCCGAGGAGCACCTGAAGGCGCTGGCGCGCAAGGGCGTGCTCGAGCTGACTTCGGGCGCCTCGCGCGGCATCCGGCTCAAGCTGCTGCCCGGCATGGACGCCGACCTCGAGCGCGGCATGGCCGGCAGCGGAGTGCAGATCGCGCTCAGCCTGCCGCTGGTGGGCCGCGTCGCCGCCGGCAGCCCGATGCTGTCGCAGGAGCACATCGAGGCGAGCTACGCGCTCGATCCGAGCCTGTTCGCCGAGAAGCCCGACTACCTGCTGAAGGTGCGCGGCATGAGCATGCGCGACGCCGGCATCCTCGACGGCGACCTGCTCGCGGTGCGCCAGGCGAGCGAGGCGCGCAACGGCCAGATCGTCGTCGCGCGGGTCGACGGCGGGGTCACGGTCAAGCGGCTGCGCCGCCGCGGCCACACGATCGAGCTGCTGCCCGAGAACCCGGACTTCGAGCCGATCGTCGTCGATGCGCGCACCGACGACTTCGCCCTCGAGGGCATCGGCGTCGGGCTGGTGCGCAGCGGCAAGTCGCTGTGACCCGCGCGGCACGGCGAACACGCTGCCATGGCCACGCCCCCGAGGTCTCCGGCACCGATGCCGCCGGGGGTCTGGCGCGCAGACCGGCTCGCTGACGGCGGCGTCGCCGCGCTGCCCAGCACCTTCGCCGAGCTCGATGCACAGCTGCCGGGCGGCGGCTGGCCGCTGGGCATGCTCACCGAGCTCATCGCCCGCGAGCCGGGCATCGGCGAGCTGCGGCTGCTGGTGCCGGTGCTGCGGCGCCTGACGATCGAGCGCAAGGTGGCCATCCTCCTCGGCCCGCCGCACGTGCCCTACGCGCCGGCGCTCGCCGCCTTCGGCATCGACCTCGACTACCTGATCGTCGTGCAGGCCGTGCAGGCCGCCGACCGGCTGTGGGCGGTCGAGCAGGCACTGCGCAGCGCGAGCTTCGGCACGCTGCTCGCCTGGCTGCCCGACGGCCGCACGCGCCCGGAACACCTGCGCCGGATGCAGCTGGCCGCACAGGGCACGCGCGGACCGGTCTTCCTGTTCCGTCCGCTGCCTGCCCAGCACGAGTCCTCGCCCGCGCCGCTGCGGCTGCTGCTGCTGCCGCGCCCCGGGCAGCGGCTCTCGGTGCAGCTGCTCAAGCGGCGTGGCCCGGTGCTCGCGCAGCCGCTGCTGCTCGAGCTGCCGCAGCCGCCCGCCACCCTGCGCCCCGGCCGTCCGACGTCCCTGCCCCGGGTCCCGCAGCCGTCCGACGCCCCGGTGCCGGCGGCGCTCGCCGACACGCTCGATGCCGCCCCCGGCACATCCGCCCCGCCCGATGCCGTTCCGTTCGGGTTCGGCACCGCGCACGTGCTGCTGCCGGCCGAGGCGGGCCTGCCGGTCGACCTGCCCCCGCCCGGATCGTCGCGCCACTGAGAAGCCGTGAATAAACCTACTGCGCGTCCCGAGCCGGCGCCTGCGGTGCTCGCCGTACATCACGTACGGCTGCGCTCCTCGACACCGGCTCGGGCCTGCTCGCTACGGTTTCTTCACGGCTTCTGAGCGACCCGCCATGCTGTGGGTCGCCGTGCACTGTCACCGGCTCGCGCTCGATCGCGTGCGGCGCGCCTGCGCCGACACCGACGCCGGACCGCTCGCGATCTGCGACCGGCTGCAGGTGCTGCACGCCAACCCCGCGGCCGAGTCGCTCGGCGTGCGGCCCGGCGTGCGCCGCGCCACGGCGCTCGCGCTGGCCGCGTCGCTGCGGATCGTCGAGCACGACCCGGTCGAGGACGCCGAAGCGCTCGCGCAGGTCGCGGGCTGGCTGCTGCAGTTCACGCCCGGGGTGGCGCTGCAGCCGCCCGACGGCGTGCTGCTCGAGGTCGAGGCGAGCCTGCGGCTGTTCGGCGGACGCGAGCGTCTCGAGGCCCGCATCCGCGACGGGCTCGCCGCGCTGGGCTTCGGGCTGCGGCTCGCGGTGGCCCCGACCGCCACGGCCGCCTGGATGCTCGCGCGCTGGCAGGACGGCGCGCGCATCGAGCACGAGTCGCTGCTCGGCGCCGGGCTCGGGCCGCTGCCGGTGGCGCTGCTCGAGGCGGCGGCGCCGCACGCCGAGGCGCTCGCGGCGATCGGCGTGCGCCGCTTCGCCGATCTCGCGCGGCTGCCGCGCGCCGGGCTCGCGCGCCGATGGGGTCCGGCGCTGCTCGACCAGGTCGACGCCGCGCTCGGGCGTCGCGCCGAGCCGCGGCGCTGGTTCGAGGCGCCGGCCCGCTTCGCGCTGCGCCTGGAGCTGCTCGCGCAGATCGAGCGTTCCGAGGCGCTGCTGTTCGCCTCGCACCGGATGCTGCTGCAGTTCGCCGGCTGGCTCGCAGCCCGGCAGTCGGCGGCTCGCGAGGTGGTGCTGACCGGCGAGCACGACAGCGGCCGCCACGCCTGCCCGCCCACGCAGGTGGTGCTGCGGCTGGCGCAGCCCAGCCGCGACCCGGCGCGCTGGATCGGCGTGCTGCGCGAGCGGCTCGCGGTGCTCGAGCTGCCGGCCCCGGTGCACACGCTGCGCCTCGAGTGCGAGCGCACGGTCCGGCTGCCCGGCACGCACGGCGAGCTGTTCCCGGCCGCCGGCACCGACGCCGAGGGGCTCGGGCGCCTCGTCGAGCGGCTGCAGGCGCGCCTCGGCCGCGACCGGGTGCAGCGGCTGCTGCTGGCCGCCGATCACCGGCCCGAGGCCGCCTACCGCGTCGAGCCGGTGGAGGACCGCGCGGTGCGCGGCCCCGAGGTGCCGCTGTCGGGCCTGCCGCGCCCGCTGTGGCTGCTGCCCGAGCCGGTGCCGCTCTCCGAGCGCGACCAGCGGCCGTGGTGGCGCGGGCCGCTGACGCTGCTGGCCGGCCCCGAACGCATCGAGACCGGCTGGTGGGACGACGGCCTCGTGCAGCGCGACTACTTCATCGCCGAGGGCGAATCCGCGGGCTGGGTCTGGATCTTCCGCACCCGAAGCCGCGACGACGACGCCGGCTGGTACCTGCAGGGCATGTTCGGCTGAGCTCCCGCAGCGCCGCGTGCGCCGACCCGCGGGCCGCGGCTACACTGCCGCGACCATGCCCGCTCAAGACACCCTGCTCCTCGCCCTCGACCAGGGCACGACCTCGTCGCGCGCCATCCTCTTCGATCGCGACGGCACGCCGGTGGCCAGCGCGCAGCGCGAGTTCCGTCAGCACTTCCCGCAGCCCGGCTGGGTCGAGCACGACGCCGACGAGATCTGGGCGACGCAGCGCGCGACGATCGCGGAGGTGCTCGCGCGCGCGCACGCCTCGATCGGCCGCGTGCATGCGCTCGGCATCACCAACCAGCGCGAGACCACGCTGCTGTGGGACCGCGCCAGCGGCGAGCCGATCGCACCGGCGATCGTCTGGCAGGACCGCCGCACCGCCCCGCTGTGCGCGCGCCTCAAGGCCGAGGGCCGCGAGGCCTTCGTGCGCGAGCGCACCGGCCTGGTCCTCGACCCGTACTTCTCGGCGACCAAGATCGCCTGGCTGCTCGAGCACGTGCCCGGCGCCCGCGCCCGCGCCGAGCGCGGCGAGCTGGCCTTCGGCACGATCGACACCTGGCTCGCCTGGAAGCTGTCGGGCGGCGCGCTGCACGTGACCGACCCGTCCAACGCCAGCCGCACGCTGCTCTACGACCTGCACACCGCCGACTGGAGCGACGCGCTGCTCGCGCTCTTCGACGTGCCGCGGGCGCTGCTGCCGCGGATCGTGCCCTCGTCCGGCCCGATCGGCGAGGTCG
>JAIYAG010000368.1 GCA_027489195.1 Burkholderiales bacterium
CCGCACGGGCCGCGCTCGCCGAGGGCGGGCCGCTCGCGCGGGCGATGCCCGGCTTCCGGCCCCGTGCCGGCCAGCAGGCGCTGGCCGCGAGTATCGGGCGTGCGGTCGCCGAGCGCGGCACCCTGGTGGCCGAGGCCGGCACCGGCACCGGCAAGACCTACGCCTACCTCGTCCCGCTGCTGCTGGCGGGCGGCAAGGCGATGATCTCGACCGGCACCCGCCATCTGCAGGACCAGCTGCATGCGCGCGACCTGCCGGTCGTGCGGGCGGCACTCGGCGCGGGGCTGCAGACGGCCCTCCTCAAGGGGCGCGCCAACTACGTCTGCCATCACCACCTCGAGCGCCATCTCGCCGACGGGCGATTCCCGGACCCGGGCACGCCGATGAAGCTGCGGCGCATCCACCGCTTCGCAGCCGTGAGCGCGACCGGCGACCGCGCCGAGTGCACCGACCTGCCCGAGGACGACGCCGCCTGGGGCTACGCGACCTCGAGCCGCGAGAACTGCCTCGGCCAGGACTGCCCCGAGCTGTCCCGGTGCTTTGTCGTGCGCGCCCGGCGCGAGGCGATGAACGCCGACCTGGTCGTGGTGAACCACCATCTCTTCTGCGCGGATCTCGCGTTGCGCGAGGACTCGCTCGGCGAGCTGCTGCCGACCGCGGACGCCGTGGTCTTCGACGAGGCCCATCAGCTGCCCGAGGCCGCGACCGAGTTCTTCGGCGAAGCGGTGTCGACGCGTCAGCTCTTCGAGCTCGCCCGGGACCTGGTCCGCGCCGGTGTGGTCCAGGCGCCGGACGGGGCTGACTGGCGCGCGCTCGCCGACCGCCTCGAGCATGCGAGCCGCGAACTGCGCCTGGCCTTCGAGGGCGGCGAGGACCGCGGCCGCGCGCTGCGGGGTGCGGCACGCGGTGCGGTCTCGCGGCGCTGGACGGCCGAACAGCTGCGTGCACTGCCCGAGCTCGAGGACACGCTCGATGCGGTGCTCGCGGACCTGGTCTCGGTCTCGGCGATCGTCGCGGTGAACGCCGGCCGCGGGCCGGATCTCGACCGCTGCGGGCTGCGCGCGACCGAGATCGGCGAGCGGCTGCAGCGCTGGAGCGCTGCGCTCGCGGCGGACGAGCGAGGCGGGCGTCCGGCGCCGCGCGCCCTGGACGTCGACGAGGACGACGGCGTGATCGTGATCAAGCCCGACGGGGCGGCCACGCCGGTGCCCGGTGCGGACGACCCGGCGGTCGTCTGGGCCGAGACCGGTGCCCAGCACGCGACGCTGCGCCGCACGCCGCTGTCGGTGGCGGCCTCGTTCGAGCGCCATCGCGCCGGCACGCCGCGCGCCTGGATCTTCCTGTCGGCGACACTGTCGGTCGGCGGGGACTTCGCCCACTTCGTCGAGGCGCTCGGCCTGCACGATGCCCGCTGCGAGCGCTGGGACAGCCCCTTCGACTTCGAGCGGCAAGCCGCGCTCTGGATTCCGCGCGGCATCGGCGAGGCCTCTGCGCCGGGCTTCGCGCAGCGCGTCGCCCAGGCGGCCTGGCCGCTGCTGGTCGCCAACCGCGGCCGTGCATTCTTCCTCTGCACGACGCTGCGCGCGATGCGCGAGATCGCCGAGCGGCTGGGCGAGCTCGACGCTGCCGAAGGCATCGGCCTGACGCGGCTGGTACAGGGCGAGGCACCGCGCCCGCTGCTGCTCGAGCGCTTCCGGACCGAACCGAACGCGGTGCTGATCGGCAGCGCGAGCTTCTGGGAGGGCGTCGACGTCGCCGGCGACGCGCTGTCGCTGGTGGTCATCGACAAGCTGCCGTTCGCGCCGCCCGACGACCCGGTCGTCAAGGCACGCGGCGAGGCGCTGCGCCGGGCCGGACGCGATCCGTTCTCCCACGAGCAGCTGCCCGCAGCGGCAATGGCGCTCAAGCAGGGGGCAGGGCGACTCATCCGCTCGGAGGGAGACCGGGGCGTGCTGCTGGTCTGCGACGAGCGCCTGGTGACGCGCGGCTACGGGCGCCGCCTGATCGCGAGCCTGCCGCCGTTCAGGCGCGTCGAGCGCTGGCAGGACGCCGTGCCCTTCCTGCCCGGGCAGGAGGGCGGCCCCGGCTGAGGCCGCTGCTCAGCGGGCCGGGCTCAGCGCCAGACCTGCCACCACGACCGATCGGCGAACTGCAGGCCCTTGGTGTACAGCTCGGAGTCGGGGAAGTTTCGGCGCAGGATGCGCTCGGCATCGCCCCGCAGCTCCTCGAGGCCGAGCCGCTCGTACGACTTCATCATGATGAAGAGCGCCTCCTCGACCGCAGGCGCCCCCTGGTACTGCGCGACCACGCTCTGGGCTCGGTTCACCGCCGCGAGGAATGCACCCCGGGTGTAGTAGTAGCGCGCGATGTGGACCTCGCCGCCCGCCATCGCATTGACCAGATAGCGCATGCGCAGCCGGGAGTCCTCGGCGTACTTGCTGTCCGGGTAGCGCACCAGCACCTGCCGGAACGCCTCGAAGGATTCCCGCGCGGCCTTGAGGTCGCGCTCGGAGAGGTCCTGTCCGCCGAGCCGCGCG
>JAIYAG010000456.1 GCA_027489195.1 Burkholderiales bacterium
CCGTCCATCACCGCCTGCAGCTTGTAGAGCGTCAGGTTGATGCGGTGGTCGGTGACGCGGCCCTGCGGGAAGTTGTAGGTGCGGATCCGCTCGGAGCGGTCGCCGGAGCCGATCAGCGACTTGCGCGTGGCGGCCTCCTTCTGCTGCGCCTCGCGCATCCGCATGTCGCGGATCCGGGTGGCCAGCACCTTCATCGCCCGGTCCTTGTTGCGGTGCTGCGAGCGGTCGTCCTGGCACTCGGCGACCAGGCCGGTCGGCAGGTGGGTGATCCGCACCGCGGACTCGGTCTTGTTCACGTGCTGTCCGCCCGCGCCGGAGGCCCGGTAGACGTCGATGCGGATGTCGTCGGGCGAGATCACCACGTCGGTGGTCTCGTCGGCCTCGGGCATCACCGCGACCGTGCAGGCCGACGTGTGGATGCGCCCCTGGGACTCGGTCTCCGGCACACGCTGCACCCGGTGCCCGCCGGACTCGAACTTGAGCCGCGCGTAGACGTCCTGGCCGCCGATGCGCACGATGACCTCCTTGTAGCCGCCGAGCTCGGAGGCGCTCTCGGACATCACCTCGACCTGCCAGCGGCGCCGCTCGGCGTAGCGCAGGTACATCCGCAGCAGGTCGCCGGCGAACAGCGCGCTCTCGTCGCCGCCGGTGCCGGCGCGGATCTCCAGGAACACGTCGCGGGCGTCGTCCGGGTCGCGCGGCAGCAGCAGCCGCTCGAGGGTCGCGGCCTCGTCGGCCAGGCGGGCGTCGGCCGCGGCGATCTCCTCGGCCGCGAACTCGCGCATCTCCGGGTCCTCGCGCAGCTGCTCCGCGGTATCGCGGTCGGTGCGCGCCCGCCGCCAGGCGACAAAGTGCTCGACGACCTCGGCCAGCTCGGCATGCTCGCGGTTGAGCTTGCGGTACTCGGCCATGTCGCGCGTGGCCTCCTGCGCGGAGAGCAGCTGCGACAGCTCCTCGAGACGCTCCTCGAGGCGCGACAGCTTGGCCAGCATCGAGGCGTTCATCGTACGGCGGGGCGGCAGGCGCGCGGCAGGGGGCCGCGCCGGGAGCGGACCGTCAGGATCTGTCGTCCGGCAGCAGGCGGTCGAGCAGACCCGCGACCTGCATCTGCTCGGGGCCCGGGCGCTGCAGCAGCGTGGTCGGGCCGTGCAGGAACTTGGCAGTGAGGCCGCTGGCGAGCGACTCGAGCACCGCCATCGGATCGTCGCCGCGGGCGAGCAGCCGGCGGGCCCGCTCGAGCTCGGCGCGCTTGAGCGCGTCGCCGCGGGCGTGCAGGGCCCGGATCGACGGCACGGCCTGGCGCGAGCCCAGCCAGTTCATGAAGGCGCCGACCCGGTTCTCGATGATCACCTCGGCCTGCGCGACCGCGGCCTGGCGGTTCTCGAGCCCGGTCTGCACCAGCTTGCCGAGGTCGTCGACCGTGTAGAGGAAGACGTCGTCGAGCCGCGCGACCTCGGGCTCGATGTCGCGGGGCACGGCGAGGTCGATCATGAAGATCGGCTTGCGGCGGCGCGCCTTCAGCGCGCGCTCGACCATGCCGAGGCCGATGATCGGCAGCGAGCTGGCGGTGCACGAGACGACGATGTCGTGCTCGGCGAGGGTATCGGGCAGGTCGGCCAGCCGAAGCGCGCGTCCGCCGAAGCGCTGGGCGACCTTCTCGGCGCGCTCGGCGGTCCGGTTGGCGACGGTGATGCGCTTGGGGTGCTGGGCGACGAAGTGCGCCGCAGCCAGCTCGATCATCTCGCCGGCACCGACGAACAGCACCGAGGTCTCGCGCAGGTCCTCGAACAGCCGCTGCGCGAGCCGCACGGCGGCGGCGGCCATCGACACCGAATGCGCACCGATCTCGGTCTGGCTGCGCACGTCCTTGGCGACCGCGAAGGTGCGCTGGAACAGCTGGTGCAGGTGGGTGCCGAGCGCGTCGGCCTCCTGCGCGACGCGCGCGGCGTCCTTCATCTGACCGAGGATCTGCGGCTCGCCGAGCACCATCGAGTCGAGCCCGGAGGCGACGCGGAACGCATGCCGCACGGCCTGGTCGTCGGGCCGGGCGTACAGGTGCTCGGTGAGCTGTGCGCTCGCGCCGATCTGGTTGCGGTGGGCCATCCAGCCGGCGATCGCGGCCTGCGCGTCGCGCGGGTCGGGCGTGGCGCAGTAGATCTCGGTCCGGTTGCAGGTGGACAGGATCGCGGTTTCCGGCACGAGCGTGCGCAGCTGCGAGCGCAGGTCGGCGACGGCGTCGCGCAGTGCGTCGCCCGGAAACGCCACTTTCTCCCGCAGGGACAGCGGTGCGGTGGTGTGGTTCAGGCCGAGCGTGAGCAGGTGCATGTGACAGGCTGGGTTGACACCCGGAGTCTACCTCGGCTCGGCCGACTCGGGTTCATCGGGAATCCAGAGTTCGATCCGGGCGCCACCGTCGGGGCCGGCGAGGGCCCGCGCCCGGCCGCCGTGGCGCTCGGCGACCGTCGCCACGAACGCCAGGCCCAGCCCGGCGCCGGAAGAGGGGTCGGCCGTCGCGCCGCGCCACCAGGGCTCGAAGATCCGTTCGCGGTCGGCCGGGTCGATCCCGGGTCCCGCGTCGGTGACCGACAGGGTCCAGCCGTCACCGTGGCGCTCGAGGCCGAGCGTGATCGCGGAGCCGGGGGGCGCGACGCGCATCGCGTTGTCGAGCAGGTTGACCAGCGCGCGCCGCACCAGGCTGGCGTCGCAGCGGCAGGGCGCGCTCGGCGTCTCCCCGGGCGGCTCGGGCGAGTCGATCCGCAGGCCGGCGCCGTGGGCCCGCTGCCAGCAGGCGTCGGCGGCCTCGATCGCGAGGTCGGCGAGGTCGTGCGGGCCGGCGCGCAGCGGCTGCGACTCGGCGCGCGCCAGGTGCATGAAGCCGTCGGTCAGCTCGAGCGCCCGGCGCGACTGCCGGCCGATCTCGCGCGCGTCGCCCGTGCCGAGCGGCGCGTCCGGATGCCGCTCGAGCAGCTCCAGGATCGAGAGGTGCGGCGAGCGCAGGTCGTGCGACAGGAAGCGCAGCGTCTGCTCGCGTTCGCGCTGCACCGCCTGCAGTGCCGCCAGCGCATCGGCGAGCGTCCGGTTCAGCACGGTGATGCGCTCGGCGGCGTTCTCCAGGCGCTGCAGCCGATGGGCGATCGGCTCGAGCGGGCGCTTGGGCTGCAGACCGGTGCCGGGCGTGGTGTCGGCCTCGAGCCGTGCCGCCTGCGCGATCAGCCCGACCGAGGCGGCATGCAGGCGTCGCCAGCTCCAGAGCGGGAACGCGAGCGCCAGCACCGCGAGCAGCGCGCCCGGTGCGATCCACCAGCCCGCGCCGATCGCGGCGACCGACGCGGCCGCCGTCACGGCCATCGTCGCCACGATGCAGGCCAGCCCGGTCCGCGACTCGGTCACGTAGAGCACCGCCAGCGCGGCGAGCAGCACCAGCGCCGACAGCGCGAGGCGCAGCGCGTGCGGCACGTCGCGGATCAGCCGGCCGTCGAGCATGGCGCCGACCGCCGCCGCGTGCAGCTCCACGCCGGGGACGGTCGCATGGCCCGGATACAGCGTCGTCGCATGGACGTCGCCGAGTCCGCGGGCAGTCGCGCCGACCAGCACGATCCGGTCGCGCAGCGTCTCTGCGGCCACCTCGCCGCGCATCACCGAGGCCGCCGACACCTGCCGGGGCGGTGCGTCGGTCGCGCCGATCCGCACGTAGTCGCCGCGCGGCCAGGCCTCCGAGCGCAGCGCCCCCGCGACGAGGTCGGCGGTGGCCGGCTGCGGCAGGTCGGGGAACGCCAGCCGCCGCGACATGGCGAGGAAGCCGCCCTCGTGCAGGTAGAGGCCCCGGACCAGGCCGTCGACGTCGACGCGGAACTCGGCATGCGCGAGCACGCGGCCGGCGCCGATCGCGGGCACCGGCAGCAGCGGCAGCCCGTTCTCCTGCGGATCGGCGTGGCGCGCCACCGGCAGCACCACCGTCGCCGGTCCGGCCACCGCCGCGCCGAGCCGCTCGTCGCCGACCGCGGGCTCGGTCAGCAGCAGGTCGACGCCGATCGCACGCGGCGCCCCCGCCTGCAGCTGCTCGAGCAGCTGCGCGGTGACCGCGCGCCGCCACGGCCAGCGCCCGACCTGCGCGAGGCTGTCGTCGTCGATCGCGACGATCAGCACCTCGTCGCGCGGCGGCTTCGCCCAGAGCGACAGGCCGAGGTCGTAGAGCGCCGCGTCCATGCGCGACACCAGCTGGCGGGAGGGCTGCCGGCTGGCGTGGGCGACGGCCAGCACCAGCGCGACCAGCACCGTCGCGAGCACCCACCATTCGACGGTCGCGCGGGAGGGACCGCGGCGGGCGACCGCGCGGGGCGGGGCGGCCCGGGTCGCCACCGGTCAGCGCCTGTCCTGCAGCTCGACCGGGACGCCCGAGCCGCTGCGGACCGGCGCGCCCGCGGCGCTGCGCAGCAGCGACCGGATCTCGAAGCGCTGCGCGGGTCCGAACGGCGAAGCCACGCCCTGTGCATCCACGCTGCGCGTGCGGGTCCAGTACGCGCCGGGCGCGAGGCCCTCCAGCACGACGCGCGGCGCATCGAGCGAGACCTCGCGCAGCACCGTCGCGAAGGCCGCGTCGCCGGCGAGCTGCAGGCGCCAGGTGTGCCCGGGCAGCGGCGGCCAGGACAGCTCGAGCCGATCGTCGTCGACCGTGCCGCTCGGGGCGGTGCCGGCCGGACGCTGCTCGAAGGTGCGTGCGGCCGAGAACGGGCCGGTCCGGGCGGTCGTGCCCGTGCCGGCGACCGACGCGATCCGCCACCACCAGGTGGCCGTCCCGGTGGCGAGCGGGGGCAGTTCCACGCTCGCGCCGGGGCTGCCGACGACGGTATCGAGCAGCGGCGTCGCGAACCCCGGGTCGGCGGCGACCTGGACGCGGAACGAGCCGATGCCCGCAGGTTCGGCCCAGGACAGCGCCACCGTGCGCTCGAAGACCACGGCGCGCTCGCCCGGGCGGATCGGCAGCGGCGGCTCGGGACGGGCCGCGACCTCGAGGCGGGCGAGCGACTCCCGCCCTTCGAGGCCGATCGCCGAGATCGCGCGCACCTTCAGGTGGAGCGGACCGTCCTCTCGGGTGACCACCGCCACTTCGGGGGCCGGGCCGCGGGTGTCGGCGAGCAGCCGGGTGAAGCCCTCGTCGAGGGCGACCTGGACGCGATAGGCGGAGGCGCCCTCGACCGGCGCGAAGCGCAGCGTCGCCGCGGGCGTCTCGATGCGCGCGGGCAGGCCGGCGAGCGCGGGTGCCGCGAGCAGCGTCTCGATGCGCGGCGGGCCGTCGCGGCGCGCGACCGCCCCGAGCCCCGCGGCGACGTCCGCGCGCCCGCCGGGCCCGTCGGCACCCACCCGCCCGGTGAGCACCTCGACCGCGGTCGTCGCCTCGCCCGCGCGCACGCGGAACTCGGTGCCACGGACCGCCGCGGTCGCCACCGGCGTGCGGATCTGCAGCGTGCGCCGCCGCCCGGGCTCGGACCGGGTCTCGATGCCGCCGCGCTCCACGGCGATCCGGGCCTCGGTCGACTCGGTGCCGAGGTACTGGCGCAGCCGCTCGAAGCGCACCGCCGAGGCGGGGGGAATGACGAGCGAGGTGCCGTCCTTGAGCCGCAGCACGACCACGCCGTCGGCCCCGGTCTCGAGGCGGCTGCCTTCGCGTCCGACCGCGCCCGCCACGGCGGGCGCCCCGTCGAGCGTCGCGGTGCCGCCCACCGAGCCGAGCGTGGCGCCGGAGGGCTCGCCGCGCAGCCAGTCGGGATCGATCCGCAGCTCCGTGCCGGGCACGAGCCGCGTCGGGTCGGCGATCCGGTTCAGCCGGCGCACGTCGCGCCAGCGCTCGGGCGGATCGAGCAGCCGCTCGCCGATGCCGATCAGCGTGTCGCCCGCGCCGACGCGGTAGATGACGCGCCCGTCCGCCTCTGCGCGCGGCTGCGCGAGCACCGGCTGCAGCGCGAGCAGTCCGGAGATCAGTGCCGCGAGGACGCAGCGGCGGCGGCGTACGGGCGGACAGGGGCGGGCGCCTTCATGCGCCGTGCCGGAGCGGTCCATCAGTGGGGTGGGATCAGCCCGGTTCGCCGCAGGAAGCGGATCCGGCGGCGGCGGTGCTGGTCAGCAGATGCTCGAGGCGATACCCGTAACTGTAAACCGGCGCCAGCAGGTAGTGCCGCTCCGGGCGCAGGCCGAGCTTGGTGCGCACCCGCGAGACATGCGTGTCCATGGTCCGCGACGGGATCTCGCTGTCGCGGCCCCAGACCACCTCCCGGATGTGCCCGCGCGACAGCGGCTTGCCCAGATTGCGCAGCAGCAGCAGCGCCAGGAGGAACTCCTTCTGGGTCAGGTCCACCGACGCGCCGTCGACCCAGGCGCGCTGCAGCTTGAGCTCGAAGCGGAAACGGTCGTACTCGTAGGTGTCCGGCGTGTCCGGGAAGCGCGAGTTGCGCCGCCACAGCGCCCGCAGCCGCGCCTGCAGCTCGCCGATGCGGGCCGGCTTCACGACGAAATCGTCGGCGCCCGCCTCGAGCGCCTCGATCACGTCCTGCTCGGTGTCGCGCGCCGTGAGGAACAGCACGGGCACGGTCACGGGCACGCGCGTGCGGATCGCACGCAGGACGTCGAGGCCGGACATGTCGGGCAGGCCCCAGTCGACGATGTACGCGTCGTAGCTCTCGCGGTGCAGCGTCGCGACGAACGAGCGCCCGTCGGCATGGGTGCGGCACGCCCAGCCGTTGCGTGCCAGCGCGGAGGTGATGCTCGAGGAGAGCGCCACGTCGTCGTCGATGATCGCGATCCGCATGGTGCGAAGCGAAAGCCCTTGGGCCCGGGATGGGCAACAGTCGAGTTTACCTTCTTGAAACGGTCGCAGTCCGGCTCCGCCGCGGGATTCCGGCGCGCCGTGTGTGAAAACTCGTCAATCGCCGCGGCCGCATTCAGTCCGCCTCGCCGCCCGCAGCGAGGAAGAGGCGATACGCCGGGTGCTGCGATTCGTCCCAGTGCGGATAGCCCAGCGTCTGCAGGAACGCGTCGAGCGCCGCGCCGTCGGCCGCCGGTACCTGCAGGCCGACCAGGATGCGGGCGTAGTCGGCGCCGTGGTTGCGGTAGTGGAACAGCGAGATGTTCCAGTTCGGGCTCATGCTCGTCAGGAAGCGCATCAGCGCCCCGGGGCGCTCCGGGAACTCGAAGCGATACAGGCGCTCGTCGCGCGCGAGCGCGGAATGCCCGCCCACGAGG
>JAIYAG010000486.1 GCA_027489195.1 Burkholderiales bacterium
CAACGCCCCGCTCGATCAGTTCGGGCGCTGGATGCAGCAGGCCCTGGACGCGAAGCTCGAGGAACCGAACGCGATGACCGTCGCCACCGTCGGCCCCGACGGACGGCCCTCGACGCGCATCGTGCTGATCAAGGGCTTCGATGCCCGGGGCATCGTCTGGTACACCAACTACGCGAGCCGCAAGGGCCGCGAGCTCGAGGCGCATCCGTTCGCGGCGCTGCAGTTCCATTGGGTCGCGCTCGAGCGCGTGGTGCGAATCGAGGGCCGCGTCACGCGCGTCGACGAGGCCGAGTCCGACGCGTACTTCGCCTCGCGCCCGCTCGCCTCCCGCATCGGCGCCTGGGCGTCCGAGCAGAGCGCTCCGATCGCCTCGCGCGCGACGCTGGTGGCCCGGGCCGCCGAGTACGGCCTCAAGTACGGCCTGCATCCGCCGCGCCCGCCGCACTGGGGCGGCTACCGGCTGGAGCCGGACTACTGGGAGTTCTGGCAGGGACGCCCCTCGCGGCTGCACGACCGGCTCGCCTACCGCCTGCGGCCCGAAGGCGACTGGCAGCGCGAGCGGCTCGCGCCCTGACGGTCCGGGCGCGGGCCGCAGGCCCGCGGACGCGCCGCCCAGCCGTGCCGTCGGACCGCCCCGCGTCCGGCCGTCCGTGTCCAGGCCGCTGTCGACCTTTCATCCGTTGTGGCTATGGTGCTGCGGGCGAGGGCCGATAACACTTGCAGCGTCGAGCGTCGCCTCGCGGTCCGGATCCCCGGCCGGCGTGTCCGTCGCTGCTCGCTGCGAGGGTCCATGAGCGCTGCCGCACCGAACCTGCCCCCGAACGCCGAGGCCGACGGCCCGCGGCTCGACTGCTTCCGATACCTGATGGACGGCGGCGTGGAGCAGCACGTCGCCCAGCTCGAGGGCGATGAACGCATCGTGGCC
Organism: Burkholderiales bacterium; assembly: GCA_027489195.1. Lineage (GTDB taxonomy): Bacteria > Pseudomonadota > Gammaproteobacteria > Burkholderiales > Burkholderiaceae_E > UBA4615. The sequence goes on from JAIYAG010000486.1 coordinate 926, forward strand.
ACGCTGCGGCTCGAGTCGGTCCGCACCGCGCCGCTGGCGATGCTGCGGCGGATCGGCGTCACCACCCTGCCCGATTCGGACGGCGCCTACGTGCTGTGCTCGGCCGACGGCGACGAGGCCGGCCTCGAGGGCCTCGCCGTGCTGACCGCGGCCGCGCTCGAGGCGCGCCGCCGGGATGCGGACGACGGCTTCTGGCTCGGCGCCTGCCCGCTCGCGCTCGTCGATGCGGCGCTCGCGCTCGGCTGGCGCAGGCTGCCTGCCGCGGTGACCGCCGAGACGCACGCCGACGCGGATGCCGTGCCGCTGGTGCTGCTCGCCGACGACACCGCGCACTTCGCGCGGCTCGGCTCGCCGCTCGCCGCGCTCGAGGGCGCACCGGCCGAGCCGACGCCCCGGTGGACCGAGCTGCTCGAGGCGCTCGGGCTGCCCGCGATCGAGGCCGAGGCCGACGCCCCGCGCCGCAAGGCCGGCTGACGCCCTGCGCGGCGGCGCGCGCTCAGCCGAGTTCCAGCGCGTCGCGGATCGCCCGCAGCCCCGCCGCGGCGCAGGCGTCGTCCAGTTCCCCGCTCGGCGCGCCGGACACGCCGATCCCGCCGACCAGGCTCCCCGCCGCCTGCAGCATCATTCCGCCGCCGATCATCGCGACGTTCGGCAGATGGCGGATGCCGCCGTTGGGCCCGCCGGGCGCGGTCGCGGCCACCAGCTCGGTGGTGCCGGCGCGAAAGCTCACCGCGGTCCAGGCCTTGCGCCATGCGGTGTCCGGCGTGTGCATGCCGGCGAGCGGATCGCGCAGCGTCACCAGCAGGACACCGGATCGGTCGACCACCGAGACCGCGACGGTCGCGCCGCGCTTGCGGCAGTCGGCGAGCGCGGCCTGCGCGGCGACCAGCGCCGCCTCGACGGTGAGCGTCGGCACGCGCTCGATGGCCTTGAGGTCGGCGGCGGCGGCGGGGACCGGCGCGGCGAAGGCGAAGGCGGCGGCCGCGGCAGCGCCGACGTGGCGTGCGGCGGCGAGGCAGCGGTTCGACGAAGGGCTCATCAGGGCTCCGGTGGCGTCGGGGGGCAGGAGATCGACGAGCCGGATCGTACCCGGACGCTGCACCGGCTCCGATCAGGCCGGCGTGTCGGCGAGGCCGATCAGTGCCATCACGTCTTCCTCGAACATCTCGCCGGGGATGCGCTGGAGCAGCCGTCCGCGCCGATCGAAGGTCACCGTGGTCGGCGTGACGCGCCGCAAGCCGAAGCGGGCGCGCAGCGCCTCCGCGCCCATCGTGACCGGGAAGGCATAGCCACGCTCGCGCACGTAGCGGCGCACGAGCTCGGGGTCGCGGTCGAGCGAGGCGGCGAGCACGCGCAGCGGCCGGCCGGCGGCCTGCGCCGCACGGTGCAGCGCGTCGACATGCGGATTGTGGCGCACGCAGAACGGGCACCAGGTGGCCCAGATCACCAGAACGCCGGCCTGACCGCGCCAGGAATCCGGCGACCAGACGGTGCCGTCGAGCAGCTCGATCGTCGGCCAGGCGACCGCCGCGTCCGCCGCGGCCGCAGGCGGCTGCTGTGCTCGCGCGGGGCCGCCGAGCGCGGGGATCGCGAGCGCGGCGGGGAGCGCACGCAGCAGCTGCCGCCTGATCGGTCCGGGGGTGTTCATCCGAGGGGGCTTCCCGCCTGATCGGCAGGCGTTGTGGGCAGGGCTGCGGCTTAAATCGTTCCGCGACTTTGCTTAATTCTAGATCAACGATGGGCATCACCGTCCCGGCCAGGCTCGTCGCGTAGGATCCGGCCACCGCTCGGGCGGCCCCTCGGCGCCCCGCTTTCCCGCACGGAGACACCCGATGAACACCCCGCTTCGACACGGCGCGCTCGGCGCGATCGCGTCGGCGCTGCTCGCGGCGAGCAGCCCCGCATTGGCGCAGGACGCCACCCTCGCGCGCAACCTCGCGGCGACCTGCGCGAACTGCCACGGCACCAACGGCCAGGCGCGCGGCGAGATGGTCTCGCTCGCCGGCCGGCCCGCCGACCAGCTGCTGACGATCCTCGCCGGCTACCGCAGCGGCGCGATCCCCGCGACGATCATGCATCAGATCGTCAAGGGCTACACCGAGCCGCAGCTGCAGCTGATCGCCGGCCATTTCGCCGCACAGAAACCGGTCCGATGACGAGGCACACCGCGATGAACCCCCTGACCTCCTCCTCCTCACCGGCCGCACCGGCCCGCCGCCGGTGGCTCGCCGCGGGCGCGGCGCTCGGCGGCACGGCGCTCGCCGGCTGCGCGACCCCGGGCGCCTCCGGCCCCTCGCTCGGCCGTGTGGTCGTCGTCGGCGGCGGCTTCGGCGGCGCCACGGTCGCGCGCTACCTGCGCCTGTGGGGCGGCAACATCGACGTCACCGTCGTCGAGCGCAACGCCGCCTTCGTGTCCTGCCCGATCTCCAACCTCGTGGTCGGCGGCTACCGCCAGATCGGCGACGTCACCCGCGGCTACGACACGCTCAAGGCCGCCGGCGTGAAGGTGGTGCAGGGCGACGTGGTCGCGATCGATCCGGCGGGCCGCAAGGTCCGGCTCGCGAGCGGCGCCGAGCTGGCCTACGACCGGCTTGTGCTGTCGCCCGGCATCGACTTCATGAGCGAGCAGGTGGGCGGGCTGTCGGCCGCGCTCGACAGCGGCCGCATCGTCCACGCCTGGAAGGCCGGCCCGCAGACCGTGGCGCTGCGCAACCAGCTGACCGCGATGCCCGACGGCGGCGTCGTCGCGATCTCCATCCCCAAGGTGCCCTACCGCTGCCCGCCCGGGCCGTACGAGCGGGCCTGCATGATCGCCAGCTACCTGAAGGCGCAGAAGCCGAAGTCCAAGCTGCTGGTGCTGGACGCCAACCCCGAGGTGCAGTCGAAGAAGGCGCTCTTCGAGCGGGCCTTCGCCGACCACTACAAGGGCATCCTCGAGTACCGGCCGAATGCCGAGGTCAAGGAGGTGTCGGGCGGCGTCGCCAAGACGGACTTCGACGACGTGCGCGCGGACGTGCTCAACATCGTGCCGCCGCAGCGCGCCGCCGACATTGCGCAGCGCGCCGGCGTGGTCAACATGAACCAGCGCTGGGTCGGCGTCGACTGGCTGACGATGGAGTCGACCGCGGTCAAGGGCATCCACGTGCTCGGCGACGCGACCTTCCCGGGGCCGGGGATGCCGAAGTCGGGCCACATGGCGAACCAGCATGCGAAGGTCGCGGCGGCCGCGATCGTGCAGCTGCTCAAGGGCGATGCAGTGAATGCCACGCCGGTGGTGATCAACACCTGCTACAGCTTCGTGACGCAGCGCGACGTGATCCACGTCGCCTCGGTCCACCAGTACGACGCGGCGGACAAGACCTTCAAGCCGGTGCCGGGCTCGGGCGGCGTGTCGTCCGCCGCGAGCGAGCTCGAGGGGCGTTACGCGCTCGCCTGGGCGGACAACATCTGGGCGGACATGCTCGCAGCGTGAGGCGCTGCGGTCGGGCCTGCTGCACGTACCGATCCGGCGCCGCTCAGGAAGCGATGCCCGGGTTGCCGTCGACGCCGACGATGCGGGGCTGCTCGGGCGTGCGCAGCGCCACGCGCGGGCC
>JAIYAG010000388.1 GCA_027489195.1 Burkholderiales bacterium
ATCGGCGGCGCGGCGATCGGCGGCGGCATCGGCGCGAGCATCGGCTCGGGCAGCGGCCAGGTGCTGGCGGCCTCGGTGCTGACGGTGGTGACCGGCACGCTGGGTGCGACGGCTGCGAACTGGCTCGGCGCGAAGACGCGCTACGAGGTGCTGGTGCGCTTCGACGACGGGATCGATCGGGGATATCGGCTCGACGCGATTCCCGCGTTCAAGCCGGGTGCCCGCGTCCGCGTGACCGACGGGGCCCTGGAGAGCGCCGCACGCTGAGCGCGTGCGGCGCGCGGGCGCCCCCAGAGGGGGCGCCCGATGCTGCCGACTGCGTCAGGCCTTCTTGGCGTAGGCCGAGCACCAGCCCTTGGCGGCGACCGCCTTGCCGGCGAACAGCGGGCACCCGCCGGATGCATCGGCAGGCTTGCCCTGGTAGATCGCGCAGTTGGAGCAGACCTGACCGGCGGCGTACTTCGGCTGCTTGGTCTTGTCGACCTTGGTGGCGTCGGCCTTGTAGCCGAGCGCGCTGGCCTGCGGATCGTTCTCGGCGACCATCGCCTGGGCGTGGGCGGCCTGGGTCCCGAGCACGGCCGCGCCGGAGACGCCAGCGACCTGGATCAGGAAAGTGCGACGGGGCTTCATCGAATTTTTCACGCTTTTTTCTCGAAGGAAAGGTGGGACATCGTCGCTTCGCAGCGGCACACGTCGAGGGTAGCCCGCCGCAGCAGACGGCGCGGAGGGAAACCCCGTACGACACTCATGTAAACGCCCAGAGGGCGCTGCCCGCCGACACGCACACGAGGTCGATCGCGCGTGTGCAGTCCGGCAGCCGACGTCGCAGCGGCCGTCGCCCGACGAGCGGCATCGCTCAGAACGAGCGCGGCAGTCCCAGCATGTGCTCGGCCACGTACGACAGGATCAGGTTCGTCGAGATGGGCGCGACCTGGTAGAGACGGGTCTCGCGGAACTTGCGCTCGACGTCGTACTCGCACGCGAAGCCGAAGCCGCCGTGGAACTGCAGGCAGGCATTCGCCGCCTCCCACGAGGCCTTGGCCGCGAGGTACTTGGCCATGTTGGCCTCCGAGCCGCAGGGCTGGTGCGCGTCGTACAGCCCGCAGGCCTTCCAGCGCATCAGGTTCGCCGCCTCGACCTCGATGTAGCTCTCGGCGATCGGGAACTGCACGCCCTGGTTCTGCCCGATCGGGCGGCCGAACACCTCGCGCTCCTTCGTGTACTTCACCACCCGGTCGATGAACCAGTAGCCGTCGCCGATGCACTCGGCGGCGATCAGCGTGCGCTCGGCGTTCAGCCCGTCGAGGATGTAGCGAAACCCCTTGCCGGCCTCGCCGATCAGGTTCTCGGTCGGGATCTCGAGGTTCTCGAAGAACAGCTCGTTGGTCTCGTGGTTCACCATGTTCGGGATCGGCCGCACGGTGAGGCCGCGGCCCACCGACTCGCGCAGGTCGACGAGGAACACCGACAGGCCGTCGGCCTTGCGCGCGACCTCCGCCAGCGGCGTCGTGCGCGCCAGCAGGATCATGTAGTCCGAGTGCTGCACGCGCGAGGTCCAGACCTTCTGGCCGTTGACCACCCAGCGGTCGCCCTTGAGCACGGCCGCGGTCTTGATCTTGGTGGTGTCGGTGCCGGTGGTGGGCTCGGTCACGCCCATCGACTGCAGGCGCAGCTCGCCGGTCGCGATCTTCGGCAGCAGCCGGCGCTTCTGCGCCTGCGAGCCGTGCCGCAGCAGCGTGCCCATGTTGTACATCTGGCCGTGGCAGGCGCCGGCGTTGCCGCCGCAGCGGTTGATCTCCTCCATGATCACCGAGGCCTCGGCCAGCCCCAGCCCCGAGCCGCCGAACTCCTGCGGGATCAGCGCGGCCATCCAGCCGGCCTTGGTGAGCGCGTCGACGAAGGCCTCGGGGTAGGCGCGCTCGGCGTCCACCTTGCGGAAGTACTCGTCGGGGAACTGCGCGCACAGCGCGCGCACGGCGTCTCGGATGTCGGTGTGATCGGTGGGTGCGGTCATGGGGTCGTGTTGCGGATGGGACGTGACGGGGCGTGACTGCGCTCGACTGGGCGTGAGGCGGGACGGACGGTCAGTGTACGGGGGGTGCGGCCGGGGACGCGTCGGCCGCGCCGTCGGTGGCACGGCGGGGCCGCGCCGGAGGCGTCGCGACGGCGAAGACCACCGAGCCGCTCGCGGCCAGCAGCGCGAGCACGGTGAAGCCGGTCCGGTAGTCGCCGGTCAGGTCGGCGAAACCGCCGGCGATCATCGGGCCGCCGATCTGGCCGATCGCGATGATCACCGCCGACAGGCCCATGATCATGCCGATCGATCGGCGGCCGAAGTAGTCGGCGCGGATCGCCTGCATGAACGGCCCGCGCAGGCCCCAGGCCGCGCCGTGCAGCAGCGCGAAGGCCGCGAGCATCGCGGGACCGGTCGCGAAGGTGAGCATCAGGAGCCCGGCCCCGTGCATCAGCATGCAGGTGGCCGCGACCAGCCGCTTCTCGAAGCGGTCGCCGATCGTCATGCCGACCAGCACGCCGCCGATCTGCGCCGCGGTCATCAGCGTGATGACCAGCGAGGCCTGGGCGACCGTGTAGCCGAGGCTCTCCTTCATGTGCGAGATGGCGTGGACGTTCACCGCGGTCACCACCAGCAGCGCGAAGCCGTGGCCGATCGACAGCAGCCAGAACGCACGCGTGCGCAGCGCCTCGCGCGCGGTGAACTCGGGCGGTCCGGCGTCCTCGCCGGCGGCCGCTGAGGCGGGTTCGGGCGGCAGGCCGTCGACGGTCTGCCCGAGCTCGGCCGGCGTGCCGCGAAAGATCCGCGCGAGCGGCCAGCCGACGGCGATGGCGAGCAGGCCCGAGCCGATCGCGGTGGCGCGCCAGCCGAACGCGACGATCGAGCCCGCCACCAGCGGCACGGCGAGCCCGCCGAGCGCCAGGCCCAGGCCGACGGTGGACAGCGCACGCGCCCGCTTGCGCTCGAACCAGTGGATGATCGCGACGTTGATCGGGAAGTAGCCGCACAGGCTCGTGCCCAGCGCGATCATGACCACCGCGCCGTAGAACCCGGCCAGCGAGTCGATGCAGCCCATCGCGATCAGCCCGGCGCCGAAGATCAGCACGCCCGCGCGGATCAGCCGATGCGCGCCGAACCGGTCGATCATCCAGCCGAGCAGCGGCCCGATGATGGCGGTCTCGACGGACTGCAGCGCCGCCGCGCCCGACAGCGAGGTCTTGCTCCAGCCGCGCTCGGCCGACAGCACCGCGACGTAGGCGCCGAAGGCCTGCTGCATCAGCCCGGCCTGCAGGAACTGCAGGCCCGAGCCGGCGGCGACCATGCGCCAGCCGTGGAAGCCCTTGGCGGCGGATCCGCTCATGCGCGCGTCACAGCACCGCCTCGACGAGGTACGGTCCGCGCGAGGCGAAGCCGCGCGAGAGTTCGCGCGCCAGCTCGCCCAGGTCGGTGGCGCGGCCGGCCTCCACGCCCATGGAGCGCGCGAGACCCACCCAGTCGATCGTCGGCCGGTCCAGGCTCAGCATGTCGGTGGCGCGCGGCCCCGGCGTGCCCGCGCCGACACCGGCGTACTCGCCCTGCAGGATGCGGTAGGCGCGGTTGGCGAACACCAGCACGGTGATGTCCAGCCCCTCGCGCGCCATCGTCCACAGCGACTGCACGGTGTACATCGCGCTGCCGTCGCCTTCGAGCGCCAGCACCTTGCGGTCGGGCGCGGCGATCGCGGCCCCGATCGCGGTGGGCAGCCCGAAGCCGATCGCGCCGCCCGTGCCGGTCAGCCAGTCGTGGGGCGCCGCGTTGGCGGTCGGCGCGCCGAACCCGCGGCCGCTCGACACCGACTCGTCGACGACGATCGCCTGCTCGGGCATCAGCGCCGCGACCACGCGGCCGATGCCCTCGATGCTCATCGCGCCCTCGGGGGCGGCGGCGCGCTCGTGCCGCGCGATGCCGGCCGGCGCGAGCGTGCGCGCGCCGACCGCGTCGGCCAGCGCAGCGAGCGTGCCGAGCAGGTCCTGCGAGGCGTCGGCCACCTCGACGATGCGCGTGCCCGGCGCCGCCTGCCGGCCGCGCTTGTCGGGGTACGCGAAGAAGGACACCGGCTCTGCGGCGCCGACCAGCAGCAGGCTGCGGTAGGGCGCGAGCGTCGCCTTCGCGGCATCGACGACGTAGGGGATCCGCGTGGCGAGCACACGGCCGGCGCCGCGCGCCACGCGCGCCACGCCGAACTCGGTGAGCAGCGCGCAGCCGGTGGCCGCGGCGATGCGCCCGGCCATCTCGAGGCCGGCCTCGTGGCAGGCGTCGGCACCCAGCACGATCGCCGTCGGCTCGCCCGAGCGCAGCAGCGCGGCGGCGGCCTCGACCATCGCCGTGTCGATCGCGGCGGGCGACAGCCGCGCGATGCGTGCGCCCGGCGCGGCGTCCGCGGGCAGTTCGGTCCACGCGCAGTCGGCCGGCAGCACCAGCGTCGCGATGCGACCGGGCGGGGTGGTCGCGGCCTGCACCGCGTCGCGGGTGGCGGCCTCGACGCCGCCCGCCGACCCGATGGTCCTCACCCAGTGCGACATCGGCCGCGCGATGCCCTCGATGTCGGAGGTCAGCGGCGCGTCGAGCGCGACGTGCGGGATGGCATGCTCGCCGACGACGTTGAGCACGCCCGAGCGCGCCTTCTTCGCGTTGTGCAGGTTGGCCAGTCCGTTGGCCAGGCCCGGCCCCAGGTGCAGCAGCGTCGAGGCCGGCCGGCGCGCGATGCGCCAGTAGCCGTCGGCCGCGCCGGTGACCACGCCCTCGAAGAGGCCGAGCACGCAGCGCATGCCGGGCACGCGGTCGAGCGCGGCGACGAAGTGCATCTCCGAGGTGCCCGGGTTGGTGAAGCAGACGTCCACGCGCTCGTCGAGCAGCGTGCGGACCAGACTCTCGGCGCCGTTCATCGTGTGTCTCGTTCCTGGGTGCGTTGCGCGCGGCGGCCGTTCGGGCCGCACGCGTCGGGAGGGGTCATGCCGCGGCGAGGCCGGCGAGCGCCTGGCGCCACACCTGCCACGACCGGAACAGGACCATCTCCTTCCAGTCGTCGTGCGGCGGATAGAAATGGTCGCGGATCGCGGTCTTGATCGCAGCGGCGGCGGGTCCGGTCGGGTCGCCCCGGGTGTGCAGCCAGTGGTCGTCGCGCAGCACGGTGCGGCCGTTCGACTCGGGGTAGGTGCCGAACTCGAGCGCGACGAAGGCGATGTCGGCGTGCGCCAGGCAGCGCTCGTAGCCGAATTCGGTCAGGCCCCACTTTTCCTGCGAACTCGAGGTGCCCAGCAGCGGCTCGGTCACGCTCTCGCCCCACCAGGCGCGGGCACGCCGCACCCGCTCGCCACCGGGCGCGTGGTTGCAGATCGGCTCGCCGTAGCCGAACGGTCCGAGCCCGGTGTGCATGTCGACGATCGCGACGGTGCGCGCCCGCGGCAGGCACTCGGCGAGGATCGCCTCGCTGGTGCGGCGCGCCCAGGTCGGCCCGCTGCCGCCGTAGAAGTGCCCGTCCGGATGCGTGTACTGGCCGCTCGAGGCCGCGACGCGCGCCGCGTGCAGGCCGTGCTCGGCGACGAAGGCGGCCTGCGCGGCCTCGGACGCGGCGATCGCGTCGGCATCGAGCCGCTCCGGCGTCAGGTGCGGATGCAGGATCGCGTAGCCGGGATTGGCGGGCAGCGGCGCGCCGAAGTCGACCCAGTTGCGGTTCAGGTCGACGTTCTCCTCGGTCACGCGGCGCAGCCAGGCCCAGCCGTGCGGGTTGATGCCGTGGATCGACAGCATCGCGGTGTCGGCCGGCAACACGAGGCCCGAATCCCCGCGCAGCAGCCCGACCTGCGGCCCCGAGCCGCAGAAGCCCTCGACGCCGTGGGTGCCGGAGATCACCACCAGCACCCGCGAGGCGTCCCGCGGGCCGAGCCAGGCGGTGTCGGTGGACAGCGCCTCCCCGGTGGGGCCGGTCAGCGGATGCGGCCAGGCACGGTGCTCGGCACCGGCGCGCCGGGCCGCGTCGAGGAACTTGGAGCGGGCCTCGCGCCAGTCGCGCGAGAAGGCGCCGACGTCGTGGAAGGCGGCCATCGCGTCAGCCTCTCACGGCGCGCAGGCTCGTGCCGATCCTCGCCGCGGCAGGCCTGGCGGTGCCTCGACCCATGTCTCCTCCCGTTGGAGCGTCCGATTCTATCGAAGGGGCCCGCCGCGTCCTGCCGCGGGCGCGACGAATCGGATCGACCAATCCCGACTGAACTGGCTGGTCATTTTGTGCCCCGGAAGTCACGTTGCGTAAAGTTGCGTGACCGAACAGTTCTATCGTGAACTCATCGGTCACCACCTGAGGAGGCACTTCAGATGACACACGCTCGATTCCCTTCGGCGAGACTGCTCGCCCTGACCGCATTGACCGCGACGCTCGCCGCATGCGGCGGGGGTGGCGACACGCCGGCCCCCACCGCCGTCCTGGGCGCCAGCCAGACCGCAGCACCGCCCGCGGCCGCCGCGCCCGCTCCGGCACCCGCGCCCGCCGCCCAGTCGACGCAGACCATGCCCAAGACGACCATCGTCGGCATGGCGAGCACCCTCCCCGGCTTCTCGAGCCTGGTCGCGGCCCTGCAGTTCGCGAGCGAAGGCGGCGACCTGGTGTCGCTCCTCTCCGCCCCGGGCACCTTCACCGTGTTCGCACCGACCGACGAGGCGTTCGACGCGCTCGCGCGCGAACTGACCCGCAACCCGGCCGCGACCGCCGCGGACCTGCTCGTCCCCGCGAACAAGGCGCTGGTCCGCGCGGTGCTGCAGTACCACGTGCTGGGCGCCACGGTGCGCAAGGCCGATGTGCCGCTCGGTGCGGCGATCGACCCGGTGCTCGCCGGCAACGACACCTTCCGCATCGATGCGGCCGGCGACGCGCTGGTGATCACCGACGCACGATTCCGCACGTCGCGCATCGTCGCGACCGACGTCACCGCGACCAACGGCGTGATCCATGTGATCGACCGGGTGATCCTGCCGGCCGCCCCCGCCGCCGACCGCACCATCGTCGAGATCGCCGCGGGCAACGAGAACCTGTCGAGCCTCGTGGCCGCGCTGAAGTTCGCCAGCAACGACGGCGACCTGGTCTCGCTGCTGTCGGGGCCGGGCACGTTCACCGTCTTCGCGCCGACCAATGCCGCGTTCGACGCGCTGGCCCGCGAGCTGACCGGCAATGCGGGCGCGACCGCCGCCGACCTGCTGGTGCCCGCGAACAAGGCGCTGGTCCGCGACGTGCTGCGCTACCACGCGCTCGTCAGCGAGGTCTTCGCCGCGCAGCTGAAATCGGGTCGTGCCATCGAGCCCGCGCTCGGCTCCAACTCGTACTTCAAGGTGGAGCTGGGCGGCGCGCGTCCGGTGATCGTCGACGGCCGCGGCCGGAGCACGAACATCGTCGCGACCGACATCGACGCGACCAACGGCGTGGTGCACCTCCTCGACCGCGTGATCCTGCCGGCCAACGTGTCGATCGTGCAGCTCGCTGCCGGTGCGCCGCAGTTCTCGAGCCTGGTCGCTGCACTGCAGTTCGCCAGCGTCGACGGTGATCTCGTCGCCGCGCTGTCCGGACCGGGCACGTTCACCGTGCTCGCGCCGACCAACGCCGCGTTCGATGCGCTCGCCCGCGAGCTGACCCACAACCCGCAGGCTACCGCCGCCGCGCTGCTGGTGCCCGCCAACCGCGCGCTGGTCCGGTCGGTGCTCGAGTACCACGTGCTCGGCGCCCGCGCGCTTCGCGCAGAGGTCCCGCTCGGCACGCCGATCGATCCGCTGCTGGCCGGCACGGCGAGCTTCGTCGTGAATGCGCGCCCCGCGGGGCTCGTGGTCACCGATGCCCGGAACCGGGACGCCAACGTCATCGCGACGGATCTCTTCGCGAACAACGGCGTGGTGCATGCGATCGATCGGGTGATCCTGCCTCCGGCGCACTGAGCGCAGACAGGCACCGGCGCGTCCTCGAGACACGCCGGTGCCCGGGACGGCGACCATATCCTCCGGATGACTGAGGACGCGGACGGCACGGTGTTGTAACCTTTGGAGACGTGCGCCCCGCCTGGGCCGCAGAGTCCGAGGACCCCACCCGTGAACACCCTTAGCCAGCCCACGTTCCGTCCCGCAGACAGCAGCCCGCAGCACCCTGCATCGCCGACCCCTTCGATGTGGGGCGCCCGCCTCGCCCTGCTCGGCGCATCGGTCGTCCTCGCGGCCTGCCAGGCCACCACGCCCACCCTCGGCGGCGGCCAGGGCGGCACGGTCGCGACCGGCTCGGCGGGCGGCGCCAATGCCACCGGCGCGAACCCGCAGCTCGAGACCTGCACCGAGACGCTGGGCACGGTGGGGGTCGACGAGGACACCCGCGCGCCCTGGTACTTCGACCTGCAGAGCCGCCGGCTCGGGCCGACCACGCCGGTGCTGCGGATGATGATCCAGCAGTCGAACTGCTTCGTCGTCGTCGAGCGCGGCGCGTCGATGAACAACGTGATGCGCGAGCGCTCGCTCGAGCGCTCGGGCGAGACGCGTCCGGGCAGCAATTTCGGCCCCGGCCAGCTGGTCTCGGCCGACTACACCATCGCCCCCAGCGTGCAGTTCGCCGCCAAGGGGACGCAGGGCGTGAACCTCGGCGGCTTCGGCGCGATCGGCAGCGCGATCGGTGCGGTGGCCGGCAGCGTCAAGGCCAACGAGGCGGCGACCACGCTGCTGATGGTCGACAACCGCTCGGGCGTGCAGCTCGCCGCCGCCCAGGGCTCGGCAAAGAGCTGGGACGTCGGCGGCGTGGTCGGCCTGTTCTCGGGCCTGGGCGCCGTGGGCGGCGGCTACAGCAACACGCCCGAGGGCCGCATCGTGGTGGCCGCGCTGATGGACTCGTACAACCAGCTGGTGAAGGCGGCCCGCAACTACCGCGCGCAGCAGGTGCGAGGCGGCCTGGGGACGGGCGGCACGCTCGGGGTGCAGGGCGGCTCGACGCCCGCCTCGCAGCCGCTGCAGCCGGCGGCCGCGCCGACACCGCCGGCCGGGACCCCGCCGCCGCCGCCGCGGCCGTCGACCACGACCCGCCCCCCGGCTCCGCCGACCACGCAGCCCAAGAAGCAGTGACGCCGCGGCGGCGGCGGCCTGCCGCCGCCGTCCGGACCGTCCTGCGGATCTCCCGGCCCTATTTCTCCGCCAGCTTCGCGAGCAGCGCCTGCTGCGAGACGATCGTGCGCGGGCCACGCGGGCGCCGGCGGGTGTAGGTCCCTTCGGCATCCATCGTCCAGGCCGACGCGTTGTCGCGCAGATGGACCGAGATGCCCTCGGACAGCACGCGCGCCTTGAGCCTGCGGTCGCGGACCGGGAAGGCCACCTCGACGCGCCGGTACAGGTTGCGGCCCATCCAGTCGGCCGACGCGAGCCAGACCTCGTCGCGTCCGTCGGCATGGAAGTGGTAGATCCGGCTGTGCTCGAGGAATCGGCCGATCACCGAGCGCACGCGGATCGTCTTCGACAGGCCCGGAACGCCCGGGCGCAGCGCGCAGACCCCGCGCACGATCAGGTCGATCTTCACGCCGTCCTGGCTCGCCTGGTAGAGCGCCTCGATCACCGTCGGGTCGAGCAGCGCGTTGACCTTGGCGGCGATGTAGGCGCGGCGCCCGGCGCGGGCGGCCTCGGCCTCGCGGCGGATGGCCATCAGCACGTGCGCGGCCAGCGTGAACGGCGCCTGCAGCAGGCAGCGCAGCTCGATGCCCCGGCCGGTGCCGGTCAGGCGGCGGAACACCTCGTGGACGTCGGCGCAGATCTCGGGGTCGGCGGTGAACAGGCCGAAGTCCTCGTAGAGCCGCGCGGTGCTCGGATGGTAGTTGCCGGTGCCCAGGTGCGCGTAGCGCTTGAGCACCCCGTCCTCGCGGCGCAGCAGCAGTGCGAGCTTGGCATGCGTCTTGTGGCCGACGACGCCGTAGACGACATGCGCGCCGGCCTCCTCGAGCCGCGACGCCCAGTTGATGTTGGCCTCCTCGTCGAAGCGCGCCATCAGCTCGACGACGACGGTGACCTCCTTGCCGGCGCGCGCCGCCGCCACCAGCGACTCCATCAGCGCGGAGTCGGCGCCGGTGCGATAGATCGTCTGCTTGATCGCGACGACCTTGGGGTCGACCGCAGCGCTGCGCAGGAAGTCCATCACCGGCACGAAGGACTCGTACGGATGGTGCAGCAGCACGTCCTGCCGGCGGATCGCGGCGAACAGGTCGCGCCGGACGATCGGCGCCGGCAAGCCGGGCTCGTAGGACGGGAACTTCAGCTCGGGCCGGTCGACCAGGTCGATCACCTGCTGCAGCCGCACGAGATTCACCGGCCCGTCGACACGGAAGCAGTCCTGCGTGCCGAGGTCGAACTCGTTCATCAGCCGCTGCAGCACCTGCTCGCCCATGCCGGCCGACACCTCGAGCCGCACCTCGTCGCCGTAGTGGCGCTGCGTGAGCTCGGTGTGCAGCGCCTCGCGCAGGTCGGTGATCTCTTCCTCGTCGACGAACAGCTCGCTGTTGCGCGTCACGCGGAACTGGTTGA